>JAGQQZ010000447.1 GCA_020425915.1 Planctomycetota bacterium
CTTCTGTCGTTGCCAGCCCGAGCGACGTGCCCCCCCGGCCCACGCACGCTCAGGCAACCTCATCCGCTCTCTCGCCTCGAGCACCTCGTCGACCGTGATCAACCTCATGCAGTCGTTGTGTCCGAGCGGGCACACCTTCCGCTGGCACGGAGAACACTCGAGATCCTTGCGGATCAGGATCGAGCGCCCGAGCGAGTAGTTCGTGTATCGCGGGTCGCTGGAGCCGAACATGCACACCGTCGGCTTGCCGAGCGCCACCGACAGGTGGCGCGGTCCAGTGTCGGTCGTGACCATGCCGACCGAGCGCTCGACCAGCGCCTTCAGTTCGCCGAGCGAGAGCACGGGTCGCGTCGCGGCCGTGCATCCGGCGGCGCTGGCCAGCGACTCGGCCATCTCGACCTCGGCCGGGCCGGCGAGGAACACGGGCTCGACGTCCGGGTGCCGCTCGCGGACGCGCCGCGCGAATTCGATGAAGTGCTCGGGGGGCCAGAGCTTGCTCGCGCCGTAGGCAGCACCTGCCGTGAGCAGCAGGAGCCGGCGTCCCGAACCCAGATCGCGCTCGGTCAACCACCGCTCGACGGCGGCACGCTCGGCGTCGTTCACGTACAGCACCGTGCCCTCGCGCCCGGGCGGGATATCGAGTCGGTCGAGCAGCCGCGCGTAGTACTCGGGCATCGGCTCCGGCACGCGGCGTGGCCCGTGCCGCTCGAACAACCCGCGATTGCGCGGTGCGCGGAGCCCGCGGTTCATCAGTAGCGGTCGACCTTGTCGGTAGCCGAGTCGGATCGGAATCCGCGCGAGGAACGGGATCAGTCCGGTCTCCGGCGAATTCGGCAGCACGACGGCGAGATCGAAGTGCTCGCGCCGGAGCTCCTTCACCTGATCCCAGAGACCCCGCAGTCCCTTGGCCTTCTTGGTCGGGATCGCGTCGTCGAACCAATCGCTGCCGCTGGCGAGTTCGAGCAGGTGAGGACGCGCACCGACGACGATTCGCGCATTCGGGAAACCCGCCCGCAGGCGCTCGAACGCCGCTGTCGCCATGACGAAGTCTCCGACCCAGTTCGGAGCGCGCACGTAGATGCTGTCGGCCGTGGCAGGATTCACGCACCGGAGTGTTACTGCTTCCGCCGCCACGTCTCAACGCGAGGCCGGACGGGGGGCCTTGCTTTGGCTTTTCGGCCTCCGTTCAATGAGCCGTCCGCACTCCGCCACCGGCCCTCACGCGCTCCACCATGCCATCCGAAGCCATCCTCCGCCGACTCGAGGCCGAGTTCGACGTCAAGCCCGAGACGATCCGTGCCGTTGTCGACCTGCTCGCCGACGGTGCCTCGCCGTGCTTCGTCGCGACCTTCCGGCGAGAAGCGACCGACCGCTTGCCGGAGTCGCGCGTCACCGAAATCGCCAAGCGGTTCCACCACCTCGAAGACCTGGAGCAGCGCAAGGCCGCGATCGGCGAGAAGCTCGCGCAGAACGGCAACGCCGTCGACCTCGGCGACTTCGATCTCGCCGAGTGCTTCGACCGGGAATTGCTCGACGACATCGACCACGTGCTCCGGCCACACGAGATGAAGCAGCAGTCGGCGCTCGCCGAGCGCGGTCTCGAGGAGTTCGCGAAGGCGATCGAGAGCCACGACATCGGCGACAAGTCGGTCAAGGAAGCTGCCGAGGCCTACGTCTCCGAGGAGAAGCAACTGCCGAGCGCAGACGCGGTCCTCGAAGTCGTCGTGCGGGCGCTGGCCGAGAAGTACGGCGAGGATCCGCTGATCCGTCGCGAACTCCGCGACGAGCTCTCCCGCGGCATCCTGCAGGCTTCGGTCAAGGACCCGGCGAAGGCCGGCAAGAAGAGCAGCGCGCGCTATGCCGAGTTCTTCGAGTTCTCGGAGCCCGTGCGCAAGATCGCGGCCCAGCGGATGATCGCGCTGCGCAAGGCAGAACGCGAGGGCGTGCTCGCGGTCCGACTCAACCTCCCCGAGAATCGCGAGGTGGAGTTGTTCCGTCGAAGGTTCTCCCCCGACGTCGACCCCGCGAGCCCGCTCGGCGAGCTGCTCGACCTGATCTATCGCCTGAGCTACGACGCGTTCGCCCACTCTCGGTGCGAGGCGACGGTGCGCCACGAGCTCAAGGAGATCGCCGATCGCGAGACCGTGAGCAACCTCGCCCGCTCGCTGCGCTCCCAGCTGCTCGGCCCAGCGCTCGGACCGCACGCCGCGATCGCCGTTCGCGCGTCGAACAAGTCGCTGTGGCTCGCGAGCGTGAAGGCCGACGGCTCGCTCGGACCGCGACACACGCTGTCGGTCGCCGACCCGGAGCACCATGGCGAGGTCGCGAAGGTCATCGCCGAGACGATCGACGAGCTCGAGCCGCGAGCGATCGCGCTGCCCCACGGCCGTGGGCTCGCCGCGGCAGCGAAGCATGTCGAGGCCGCGCTCGCTCTGCGCGATCCCGCCAAGCCGCGTCCGTTCATCGTGCAGGTCGACGAGACCGCGGCGATGGTCTACGCGACGAGTGCGAATGCTCGACGCAAGCTCCCGGGAACCGACACGGGCATGCGCGCGACGATCAGCCTCGTCCGCAGACTCTCCGACCCGCTGCGCGAACTGACGCGGATCGAACCCCGCGGTCTCGGCCTCGGCCAGAACCTCACCGAGGTCCACCAGGGAATCCTGCACCGGACGCTCGACTCGATCACGTCATCGTGTGTCGCGCACGCCGGCATCGATCTCAACCGGACGGACACCGACTTCCTCGCGCGTCTGCCCGGACTCGACCGCGACAAGGCCCGCGCGATCGTCGAGCACCGCAGCAAGCACGGGAAGTTCGACAAGGTCGAAGACCTGCGCGCGCTCGAGGCGATCGACGACAGGTGTTTCGAACAGATCGCGGGCTTCGTGCGCGTACACGGCGGCAGCCAGCCGCTGGATGCGACCCCGATCCACCCCGAGTCGTACCCGATCGCCGAGGCAGCAGCCGCCGTGCGCGGCGTCGGTGTCGCGGAGCTGATCGGCACCCCCAACCGCGACATCGAACTCGAGGCGCTGTGCGAGCGCGCCGGATGCTCGCGCGACGCCGCCCTCGACACCCTCCGCAGCCTCGCATCCGGCGAATCGGACGTGCGCGGCACCGTCGACCAGTTCGACAATCCGAACGTGTCCCGGTTCGAGGACCTCACGCTCGACCAGGAGCTGCGCGGCCGGATCACGAACATGACCGACTTCGGCGCATTCGTGGACCTCGGCATCGGCTCCGACGGACTCGTGCACGTCTCGCAGGTCGCACCCAATCGGCGCGGCCCGGACGCGACGCTCCGAGTCGGCGAAGTCATCCCGGTCTACGTCGTCGGCATCGACCCCAAGGCGAAGAAGATCAGCCTGTCGATGCACAAGCCGCGACATGTCGCTGACGGACGTGCGCCGACGATCGGGGAACGCCTCGGCGGCAACAAGGGCGCACGCCGCCGCGGACGCCGTGAACGCGGCCCGCGCGAGGAAGCGCCGATGAACCGGGCGGCACGGGAACCAGAAGGACGCCGGGGCGGACGCCGCGGCGCGCCGAAGAGCGGAGACCGCGATCGCGCACCGAGCGGTGAGCGCAGCGGTGGCGGTGGACGCGGACGTCCGGGGCGCGACCGCGACCGGCCGCGCGGCGAGCCGCGCGTCTACACCATCGAGAGCAGCCGCGAGGCCGAACAGTCGCTCGGCCACAAGGGCGAACTGCGTTCGCTCGCGGGCCTGAGGAGTCTGCTCCAATCGGAGAACACCACGCCCGACCACGGCGCGAAGCCCGACTCGGACTCGTGAGTGTCGAGCAAGTTCTGACCGTCGCGCGCGCCGACCACTTCGGCGGTGACTGGCCGCAGGGGTTCGTCCCGCTTTCCTGCGAGGCGGCGTGGGATCGGATCCACGAGTTCGAGCGGTCCGCCGAACACACGGCGCGCGCGGACGCGGAGGCCGACCCGTCGCGCAAGCAGCTCATTCCGTACTGCGCACTGACGTTCGGCGACCAGATCCTCGTGGTCGAGCGTCTGCCGGCGCAGGGCGAGTCCCGCCTGCACGGCCGCATGTCGGTCGGCATCGGCGGCCACGTCAATCCGGAGGACGGCGTCGGTCCGGGCACGATCCGACGCGCGCTCGGCCGCGAACTGCGCGAAGAATTGCGAATCGCCGACTCCGCAGTCGAACGCGCGGAGCCCATCGGACTGATCAACGACGACGCGTCGGAGGTCGGCTCGGTCCACGTGGGCCTGGCCTTCCGGATCGAGTTGCGCTCCGACGAACAAGAATCCCTTCAGATTCGTGAAATCTCGAAGATGGAGGGGCGCTTCAGGCGCCTTGCCGGATCCTCCGGCCTGTGGCAATATCAACGATTCCTGGAGTCGTGGTCCCGCTTGCTGGTTGGCGGAACCCTCGTCCTCATGGGAGGTACGGAACTCCAGGAGCATTCGGAAGGCAACGGATCATGACGACTGCTGGGAGGAGCGCCATGGCGCAACAACACATCGTGAAGCCATCACGTGAACGTATCTACGACTTGTTGATGAACGCTCGGCAAGCGGACTGGGTCGAGCTGGCGCTCGAAGGCGGAGAGTCCGTGTCCGGCGCGATCATCTTCAACGAGTTCAAGGGCACGGGTCGGCTCATCAACGTCGATGACGAGATCAGCATGGACTTCCACGTCGATCAGGTCGTCGACGTCAAGATCTAGCTAGCGCTCCGCGAAACCGGGGCCCTCGCGGGTCCGTCGCGGAAGACCGGGAGCCGAGTGCTCCCGGTTGCATGTACGGCGAACCCCGCCGTGCGACGACGTGGACACGCGCACCGTACAGAACACCGCCGAGCTTCCTCGAGGAAAGCCCGGCGGCGTGCGCTCTCGCGTGTTGTGTGTGTTGAGGTTGCGCCGCGGAACGTGCCTGAACCAACGAAGCGCAGAACGAGAGCGCACCGACCCGAGCTGACCCTCGGATCGGCGTGACGTTCGGCCCCTCCCTTCGAGGACGACCGCCCGACGTTGCGCAGATTCTGACGTCGGAGGCGGAGCGGCGCAATCGCTTTTCTTGACGCCAACCACACTTTTTTGGGGTCTGTTTCGCGTCGACACACAACGCGACAAGAACTCGCGTCAGCCAGACCGCCCCGAGGATTCGCGCGGCAACACGATCGTGAAGCGCGAGCCACGGCCAACTTCGCTGTCGACCGTGATACGTCCTCCGTGTCGCTCGATGAGTCCATGGCTCAACGCCAACCCGAGACCCGTACCGCGGCCGACGTCCTTGGTCGTGAAGAACGGGTCGAAGATCCGCTGCAGGTTCTCGGCGGCGATGCCCTCGCCCGAGTCGACGATGTGGATCATCACCTCGTCGTCGGTCGCCTCGGTGCGAATGACGACGATCGATCCGGGGCGCGACGCATCGCGCGCGTTGAGCAGTACGTTGACCAGCACCTGCAGCAGGTGATTCGGCGAACCCGAGACGCGTAGCCCGCGCGCGACCGACTCGAGGTCGATTCGGACCTCGGCGTGCTCGAACGAGACGCGCGCCAGATCGCGGGCCTCGCGCAGCAGCGCGCCGACCTCCACGGTCTCCAGCTCGAACGGCGCCTCGCGCGAGAAGGCCAGCAGCCCCTCCGTGATCGCGCGGATCCGCGCGACGTGCTTGTCGATGGTGTCGATCTCGCCGAGCAGGGCCTCCTCGGAATCTCCATCGGCGAGCCGGTAGCGCATGATCTCCGTCTTGCTCGAGATGACTCCGATCGGATTGTTGATCTCGTGGGAGACCCCAGCGGCGAGCGTCCCCACGGAGGCGAGCTTCTCACTGAGCGCGAGTTGGCGACTCAGCCCCTTGAGCTCCGCCTCGCTGGCGCGCAGCCGTGCGAGGATCGTCGAGATGAAGAACACGCTGACGCCGAGGACGACTGTCAGCGCCCCCATCCAGGTCAGCATCGCCGCGCCGGTTCGGTCATCGGTCGCGTGGAACAAGCCGATGTCGATCCGGTGGTGCGGCAACCAGCCACTCAGTTCTCCGACCCCGAGCCCGGCGATGAGCAGCACCGAAGCGGCCGCGACGAGGATCGCGGCGCGTACGGAGAGCAGCAGCGACGCGATGAAAGTGTGGAACGTGTAGAACAGGACGACCGGATTCGTGATCCCACCACTGAAGTGCAGGATCGTCGTCAGGATCAGCAGGTCCAAGCCGATCTGGAACAGCACGTGACGACGCATCGCCGCCTCGCTCCGCAACCGTGGGAACCAGATCGTGTAGCCGATGTTGAGCGCGAACGTCAGCGCCCCCATCGCGTACAGCGGCTCGACCGCAGCAACCACGTCGAACACGTCCCCGGCGAGCCAGCTCAGGACGATCACCCCGGCGGCGACCACGAAGCGCAAACGGTTGAACCATGCGATCTGCGCGCCGAGCTGTCGTCGAGGTTCGCGAATCGAGCCTCCGAACGGCTCCCGCGGCGCTCGCGAGACGATGGTCATGAAGCGCGGACCCGCACGAACCGAATCTCGTGCCGCTTGCCGTCCCATGACGTCCGGAGTTCGTCCGATTCCGTATCGAACTCGCGCGACATCCAGGCGACGAGATCGTTGGTCGTCGGACGATACGGGTCGACGCACCAGACCGAACCGCCGCAGGCGACCGCCGCCGTGATCTGTGCCTGCAGCGGACGGATGGCGCGATACTCGTAGGCGACGTCGCTCAACACGAGCAGATCGCACACCGGCAATCGATCACGGCTCCAGTCGAAGGCGAGGAACTCGCCTTCACACTGGTTGAGCGCGACGTTGAACTTCGCGAACGCGAGCGCCTCGGGGGATGCGTCCGCGAACACGACCCGAGCATCGCGTCGGGCGAGCGCGAGCCCGGCCGTGCCTACACCACAGCCGAGATCCACGACGCTGACACCGTCGAACCGGTCCTCACCGCGCGCGACGTACCGGGCCAGCGCGACGGCCGACGGCCAGATGTCCGCCCAGTGCGGCAGGTCGCTGGGAGACCATCCGCACTTCAACAACTCTTGGGACGACTTCGGTACGACGAGTCGCAGCCGTTCGTGCGATGCTTCGATGTCGCGACGGCGCAGCGGGAACCGCCGCAGCTCCGGGACTCGCAACGCCTCTGGGACCGACATCGAACGCGAGCATAGCGAGGTTCGCGGCACGACCCAGGGAACGTTGCAGAGCGTCCACCCCGCGAGTCCATAGAATCTCTGAACATGCGCCATCGCGTTCGCCATCTGCCGGCCTACCTCGGCCTCCTACTGCCGCTCGCGGCGATGGCGTGGCTCGGCAGCGCGGAGCTCGGGCGCCAGACCGAGCGAGCGGAGAAGGCGATGTTCGGTCAGGCCGCGAGCTTCCTCGGTGATGCGGTCGTCCGGCTGGATCGCGGCCTCCACGCCCGCGCCGTTGGCATCGAGCAGGAGTTCGAGATCGACCCGTCGCCGCTGGTCGAACTCGATCGCATGAATGGGCGACGCCTCCCGTTCGGACTCGGACTGGTGCTGCTCGAGGCCGACGGCGACCTGGTGTACCCGGTGCCGCCCGACGCGGCGCGAGTCCAACGGATCCTGGGGCAGAGAGGAGTCGCCGCGGAGGTCCGAACCGCCGAGCAGCTGATCGACATCGGCGACCTCGCCGGCGCGCGCGCGATGCTCGAGGACTACCTCGAGCGTCCGGCGGAACGCGTGCGGCGAGGGCCCAGGCTTCGCCCCTCACGCGGTCGGGCACTGTTCCGGCTCGCCTCGATCCTGCGCCGGCTCGACGAGCCCGACGCCGCCGAGGCGCAGCTGCGAAAAGTCCGCGGTCCCTGGCCGAACGAGCCGCTGATCGAGCTGCTCTCCGACGTGTCCCTCGCGGAGATCGAAGTCGAGCGCGACGACGGGTTCGCGCCGTTGCTCTCCGTCATGGAGCGGATCGCGAGTGGTGAACACTACATCGACGTCGGCGACGACGTGTTGGCGGCGACACTCGCGTGGCTCGACGTCCAACGAACCGACGAGTCGGACGCACTCGGTGATGCAGCCGAGGCGGCGAAACATCTGGACTCGGTCCGTCGTGCCGGCCGGGACTTCGCCCGCGAGTATCGCGACTTCGAGCGCGAGAACGTCCGCCGTCAACTCCGCGCGATCGACGAGACCGGTGTGCGCTTCGTCTGTCATGGCAGCGGCGCCGGCGCCGAGTTGCTCGTACTGCGCGAGTTGTCGGCCGAAGAGCGCGCGCGCAGCCCAGCGCTGCTCGAATCGGCGCGTTGGATCGGCATTCGTTGTGACCTCCCGGCACTGATCGAGGATTCGATCGGCGAGTTCACCGACGCGACGTCCGGGGAGTTCTTCGTGACCGTCGACACGTTGGACGGTTCGCGGATCGCGCCAACCCCGTCGGTCTCCGACGCGACGCCAGGATTCGAGGCCCCGAACCGGCGCGCGATCGGTGGACTGACGTTGCAGGCGCATCCATCCGATTCCGCGGGCTACCTGGCCGCGCGCCGCGCGTCGTCCCGCAACTCCGCGCTGCTGCTGATCGCACTCTGCGTCACCGCGGGCGTCGGCGCCTTCCTGCTGCTGCGATCGACCCATCGTGAGTCCGAGATAGCGGAGCTGAAGATGAAGCTCGTGTCACGGGTCTCGCACGAACTCAAGACGCCGCTCGCGCTGATCAAGATGTACTCCGAGACGTTGGCACAGGGGCGAGCGACGACGCCGGAGCAGGCCAACAAGTTCACCGGCATCATCACCCGGCAGACCGATCGCTTGGCCGCGATGGTCGAGCGCGTGCTCGACCTGTCCCGGCGCGAAGCCGCGGTCGGGCCGCCCCCCAAGCGGCTCACCGATCTGTCGCAACTGACGCGGGACGTCGTCGAGGCCTATCGTCCGCGGGCCGAAGCGAGCGGCGTGCCGCTCGAGCTCGACGTAGAACCCGACGTCCACGCCGAGGTGGACCCGTCCGCGTTCGAGAGCGCGCTGCTCAACCTGGTCGACAACGCCCTCAAGTACTCGCCGCCGACCGCAGGGTCGGACGGCACGACGGCGGGCATCGAGGTCGAGCTACGCGCACGTGGCGACTCGATCGAACTGGAGGTGCGCGACCGAGGGATCGGCATCCCCGAGCACGAACTCGAGCACGTGTTCACGACGTTCTTCCGCGCATCGAACGCTGCGGAGGCACCAGGCGCCGGCCTCGGACTGAGCCTTGTACGTGGCTTCACCGACGCGCACGGTGGCAAGATCTACGCGCGGCGCCGTGACGGCGGCGGAACGGTGTTTCACCTCCACCTGAAGCGGGCGGAGAATCCGGAGAGCAGAGATGGATGAGAAGAAGAGAGTCCTCGTGATCGAGGACGAAGCCGACCTCCGAGAGGGGCTGAAGCACAACCTCGAGATCGACGGCTTCGACGTCGACCTGGCCGGCGACGGCAGATCCGGCCTCGATTGCGCCGGCAGGAAGCCCCACGACCTCGTGCTCCTGGACCTCATGCTCCCGGACATGGACGGACTCGATGTCCTGCGTCAGCTTCGGGAGCGCGGTGACCACGCGGCGGTGATCATCCTGTCGGCGCGCGGCCAGGATCACGACAAGGTCGCCGGGCTGGAGTACGGCGCCGACGACTACATCACGAAGCCGTTCGGACTCGCGGAACTGACGGCGCGGATCCGCGCCGTCCTGCGCCGCACGTCGGGCAAGCCCGAAGCGAAGGGCCGCCGACGCGAACTGTACGACTTCGGCGATCTGAAGGTCGACTTCCGCCGTTTCACGGTCCACAACGGTGAGGTCGAGAGCCAGCTCTCGCGCTACGAGGCCGACATCCTGCGCATGCTGATCGATCGGATCGGTGAGGTCGTCACGCGGCGCGATCTCCTGACCGAGGTTTGGGGCTACGTACATCTCCCGACCACGCGAACCGTCGACAATCACATCGCACGGCTCCGCAAGAAGGTCGAGATCGACGTCGAACACCCCAAACATGTGATCACGGTCCACGGTCTGGGGTACCGATTCGACGGGGACGCGGTGGCATGACGCCCGTCCGGCCGATGTCGCGATTGGTATTCGTGCTGCTGACCTGCGGCGCGCACGCGCAGGACGATGCGTCCGCGCCACGACTCGAAGGCTGGCTGGCCGAGACCCTTCGTATCGACACCGCGAAGGCCAGAGCGTGCTACGAACGCGGTGCTTCCGGCCGGGACGAGAACGAACGAGTCCTGTGTGCGGCGCGACTCGCGGAACTCGCCGCGGCACA
>JAGQQZ010000448.1 GCA_020425915.1 Planctomycetota bacterium
AGCTCGCGCACCGCGGCGAGGGCCTCGGGTGCCGTGAGTCGTTCCGCGACCTGGGCGACGACCTGCAGTCGCTCGTCGACGTCGATGCCCGCTTCATGGAGTCTCGCGACCGCGCTGTCGAACACGTCGGCGATCGTGGCCACCATCTGCGGGAGCGTTCGAAGTGTCTCGAGTCCGTTCTCGAGAGCCTCGATCGTGTCGGGTGCGGTGAGCTTCTCCACGAGTTGGAGCAGTCCCGTCAGGCGCGCGTCCACGTCGACACCGCGATTTCCGAGACGTTCGATCGCACTGTCGACCGTGTCGACGACGGTCGCGATCGTCGCGGGAGCGGTCGCCGAAACCTCACCGATACCCTCGACCGACTTCTCGAGTCGTTCGAGGCGCGCATCGATTCGACTCAGCACGTCGGCGATCGAATCGTCGGCTCCCGCCTTGGATTGTGGGGGCCGGGGGATCGAGTCGTGGCTCACGGTCATCGCCTCCAGGGTGCCGGAAAGGGGAGCGGATCCGCTTCAGAGTCAGGTGTACCGACGTGGTTTCGCGATTTCCGCAGAATTCGACGCTCCGGCAGCGCGCGCAGGAGGTCCCGGGGGTCCGTCGGCGTGCGGCGGACCGATGAGTCGGGAGCGATCATGCGCACCCGCTCGTCCGCGCTCCGACTCGAGCCAGAGTCGAAGTTCCGCAACTCCACGACGCGGTCGCGCGGTTCGCGCGCGAGGCCCGGCGCGAGCTGCGCCGAGCCGTCCTCGAGGGACCCTCAGCCCTTCTTCGGGGCCGGCTCCGCGCTTCCGTCCGCGGCGAACGTGAGCTTCAGGATCGGGCCGTACTCCGGCACGTCGCGGATGTCCTCGCCGTGTTCCCGCAGCAGCTGGCTGACCGCCATCTGCAACTGCGCGTCTTCCTGGAAGTCGCCGACGGCGCGGCCACCGGGGTAGGCCTTGCCGCGCAGGTCCGCGACTTCGTCACGGATCAAGTAGCGCAGCCAGCGGCGGACGTCGTCCTTCTGGAGGTGGGTGTCGAGCCCCGCGAAGAATTCGTCGAACTCCGGATACAGCGAAGTGTCGCCGCCATCTCCGTTCGCGATCTCGAGGAACTGCTTCTGGTGGTCGGGGAACTTCTGCTTGACGTACTCCTGGAGCTTGCCGTCGCGGTAGAGCCGGAAGATCTCGGCGTTCTTCCACGCGAGGTCCGGGCTCGTTTCTCGCAGGTCGATCTCGAAGTCCGGCATGATGCCCCAGTCCGGGTTGAGGATGCGACCGTCGGAGTCGAGCTCCTTGTGCAGCGAGCGCCCGCTCGGCAGGTGATAGCGGGCGACCGTCAGCTTCACGTGAGCGCCGACGTCGTACTTCCCGTTGCCGTTGCGGTCGGTGTACTCCTCCCACTCGTCCCACTGGCCGTTCTTGTTCTTGTCGTCGAAGTCCTCACCGGGCATCGAGCGCATCGGCAGGATGCTCTGGACGCTGCCCTTGCCGAACGAGCGTTCGCCGACGATGACGGCGCGCCCGTGGTCCTGCAGTGCGCCGGCGGTGATCTCGGAAGCGGACGCGGAGAACCCGTTGACCAGCACCGCGAGCGGCGCGTCCGGAACGACGGCGCGGTCGCGCGTCGCGTAGTCCATCCTTTCCTCCTCGTCCCGGCCCTGGGTGTAGACGACGAGCTTCCGGCCCGGCACGAACAGCTCGACGACGTCGCGCGCGGCGAGGAGGTAGCCGCCGGTGTTGTTCCGGACGTCGAGGACGAACGACGTCGCGCCCTGCTCCTGCAGAGCGCGGAGGTGCTTGCGACACTCCTCGGCAGTGTTCTGCGCGAACGTCACGAGTTCGAGGTAGCCGACGTTGCCCGGCAGCAGCTCGGAGTTGACCGACGGGACGTTGATCTGTTCGCGTTCGATCGTGATGTCCTCGGGGTCCACCAGGCCCGCACGGAAGATCTGCACGGTCACGTTGGAGTTCGGTTCGCCCTTGAGGCGCGAGATGATCTCCTCGGATGTGTGACCGTGCGTGTCCCAGCCGTCGACCTGCAAGATCTTGTCGCCGGACTTGAGACCGTTCCGGTACGCCGGCCCGGAGTAGATCGGTCGAGTGATCGAGAAGTCTCCGTCACGGTCGAACGCGACGAAGGCGCCGATCCCCGCGTACTCGCGGTTGAGGTCGAAGAAGAACCGCTGGAACTCGTCCGACGTGAAGTAGGTGGAGTGCCGATCGAGTGAACTCGTGAGTCCCTTCGCGGCGCTCTCGATCAATCGCTCGTCGTCGAACGACTCACCGCGGATGTGTTGGGCGTGCGCGCGCACGAGGAGTTCGCGGAGCACGCCGAACGAGTCCTCGCCGTCGGTCGACATCGTGCCGAGCATCAAGCGGCGGATGCGGGCCTGAGCCTCGCGCATCTGGTTCTCGCGCTCGATGTAGGCCCGTGCGAGCCGTCCCTCGGGGGAAGGTTCTTCCGCGATGTCGCGCAGCACGTCCCAGCCGGGACCGTGCGAATCCGTGTTGATCTCCGCGAGTGCCAGAGCAGCGTCGACGCGGATCGTGCGGTTGCGGGACCGGACGAACTCGAGCATCGTGTCCTTGGCCTTGCGCCGATCCTCGTCGCTGCCGATCTCCCAGAGACTGCGAGTCGCGGCGAGTCGAACCATCGGGTCGAGCAGCTCGGAGTCGACGTTCTCTCGCAGGATCTTCGCGACGTCCGGCAGCAGCCGACGATTGAACAGGCCTTCGTCGCCGAGCATCTGCAGGGCGGCGGCGCGGTGGGTCGGATCCTCCGATCGGCAGACCGGCTCGAGGATCTCGAACAGCTCCTTGCCGAACACCGAACCCTCGGCGATCTCGCGCAGCGCGAACGCTGCCGCCAGGCGTCCGAGTTCGGAGCTGTCGGTCGCCGCGGTCGTGATCGCTCGCGCGAGCGCGTCCTCTTGGTCGACGTCGCCGAACTCCACGATCGTCCGTCCGATCTCCCAGACTCGGTCCAGGTCACCGTCGGCGGCCCGCGCGATCGCCTCGCCGACGCGACTCTGCAGGTTCTCCTGCGCGGTCACGACGGGGGCGAGGAACAGCAGGGTCAGGAGGAGGGTCGTGCGGGTCGTCAGCATGAAGTTCTCGTGGTCGTGGATTCGGTGCGGTCGTCGCACGCTCTATGCATCGGCCAAGCCGCGCCCGGGCTTCAAGTGGATCGTCCATCCGACCCGGCCTTGACGTCGCGAGATCAGCGTAGCGAAGTCTCGGTGCGAGGGGGACGCCGCGTCGGGTCGTTCCCTCCGCGTTTCCCGTATCTAGACCGTCGATTCCCACCCGTCACCCTGGAGTCTCGGATTCCGTGACGCGCCTGGCCTGGGTCCGAGACGTGGGCAATTCACCTCGATCCAGCATCCGGTGACGTGACGTCGCCGCTACATTGTGTCGCGATGTCCGACACGACCGAATCCGACCAGAGCGCCGGCTCGAACGAGGAGTTGACCCATTTGGATGCACACGGCCGAGCCCACATGGTCGACGTCGGGGCCAAGGCCGTGACCGAACGGGTCGCCGAGGCCCGGGGGCGTGTCGTGTTGGATGCATCGATTCGCGAACGCCTGTTCGCCGGTGAACTCCCGAAGGGCGAGGGTCTCGCCGTGGCGCGGATCGCCGGGATCCAGGCTGCCAAGGAGACGCCGCGACTGATCCCGCTGTGCCATTCGGTTGCACTGACCTCCGTCGAGGTGGCGTTCTCGCGCGCGGGTGAGGACGCGGTGGAGGTCCGAGCCGTCGCGCGCTGTCGCGATCGCACCGGTGTCGAGATGGAAGCGCTGACCGCGGTCTCCGTCGCCGCACTGACGATCTACGACATGTGTAAAGCCGTGTGCCGTGGAGCGTCGATCGAGCGAATCGAACTCGTCGGGAAGTCCGGCGGGCGAAGCGGTGTCTGGCGCAGGAAGGACTGAACGTTGGTGACGCTCGACAGGCTCGCGATCGTCGGTGCGACGGGAGCGGTCGGCAGGGAGCTGTTGGCCATCCTCGAGCAACGCGGATGGCGCGGCGAGGAACTCCGGCTGATCGCGTCCGCGCGGAGCGCCGGACGGGAGCTCGAGTTCCGCGGCGAACGACTGCGCGTCGAGGCCCTGCGACCAGGGGTGTTCGACGGCATCGACGTCGCGTTGTTCGCCGCCAGCGGCGACGTCGCGCGCGAGTGGGCGGGTCCGGCCGGCGAGGCGGGAGCGGTCGTCATCGACAACAGTTCTGCGTTCCGGCTCGACGAAGACGTGCCGCTGGTGGTTCCCGAGTGCAATCCGGATGCGGTGCGAGAGAGGCCACGCGGCATCATCGCTAATCCGAACTGCTCGACGATCATCCTGGTCGTCGCGCTGGCACCGATCGTGCGGGCGGTGGGGATCCGTCGCGTCGTCGCCTCGACCTACCAGGCGGCGTCGGGGGCGGGCATCGCCGCGATCGACGAGCTTCACGCGGCGACCGCGGCCGCGCTCCGGGGTGAGGACCTGCCGACCCCGACCGCGCTGCCGCACACGCTCGGCTTCAACCTCTTTCCGCGGATCGACGTGTTCCGCGCCGGCGACTACACGCGGGAGGAGGACAAGATGATGTTCGAGACCCGCAAGATCCTGGCCCTTCCCGAGCTGGCGGTCGAGGCCACGTGTGTCCGGGTCCCGGTCGAACGCTGCCACAGCGAGTCGGTGACCGTCGAACTGGGTGCGCCGCTCTCGGCTGCGGACGCCCGGGCGCTGCTGCGCGCCGCGCCCGGTCTGGTCGTCGAGGACGATCCCTCCGCCGACGAGTATCCGCAGCCGATCACCTGGAGCGGTTCCGATCCCGTCGCCGTCGGCAGGATCCGAGCGAGTCGTGTGTTCGATCCGGGTCTGACGATGTGGATCGTCGGTGACCAGCTCCGGAAGGGTGCTGCGCTCAACGCATTGCAGATCGCGGACTTGCTCGCCGCTGAATAGTTCGAATTCGCTGCGCCGCGCGGCTACAGTCCGGCCACTCCTCCGGCTGAAACCGACTGCCCATGGCTGCGAAGAAAGCGCGAAAGAAACCCACGAAGAAGTCCGGCACACGCAAGACGACCAAGAAGGCGAGTGCCGCGAAGGTCCGGAAGCCTGCTGCGAAGAAGCGGTCCGCGAAGAAGGCGACCAAGTCGTCCGTCGCGCGCAAGGCCGATGGACGAGGATCGCGGTCGGCCGATCGCGTCGACCAGATCCAGCGCTTGATCGACGTCATGGTGGCAGCCGGTGCCGTCGAGGTCGAGATGGAGGAGGTCGGTTCGCGACTCCGCGTCCGGCTCAAGGAGGACACCCCGCACGTCGTTTCCTATGCCGCCGCGGCCCCGCATCCCGCGGTGGCCCACCACGCGGCCCCGCTCCCTGCTCCCACGCCGGTCACCGCGGAGCCCGCGGAAGCGGAGGAGACCGGGGAGGTGTTCACCTCGCCGATGGTCGGGACGTTCTACGCGTCTCCTTCCCCGGACGCGGAGCCGTTCGTTCGCGTCGGCGATCGCATCACCGAGGACACGACGCTCTGCATCCTCGAGGCGATGAAGGTCATGAACGAGATCAAGTCCGAGATCAGCGGGTCGATCGTCAAGGTCCTCGTCCAGAACGGACAGCCGGTCGAATTCGGCCAACCCCTCTTCGTGATCGAGGCCGACTGACGTGTTCCGTCGATTGCTGATCGCGAACCGCGGCGAGATCGCGCTGCGAGTCATGCGTGCGTGCAAGGAGCTCGGAATCGAGACGGTCGCGGTGTACTCGCAGGCCGATCGCGATCAATTGCACCTGCGGTTCGCCGACGAGACCGTGTGCATCGGGCCCGCGCCGAGTACCGAGAGCTACCTGAACATCCCGGCGCTGATCGCGGCCGCGGAGATCGCCGACGTCGAGGCCATCCACCCCGGCTACGGATTCCTCTCGGAGAACGCGCACTTCGTCGAGGTCTGTCAGGAGTGTGACATCACGTTCGTCGGCCCCAGTGCCGAGACGATCGCGCTCGTGGGCGACAAGGTCGCGGCGCGGGAACTAGCGCGGCGGGCAGACGTGGCTGGAGTGCCCGGCAGCGACGGTCCCGTCGAGACGGAGGCCGAGGTGCTCGAGACGGCGCGTCAGATCGGCTACCCGGTGCTGATCAAGGCCGCGGCCGGCGGCGGTGGGCGCGGCATGCGCGTCGCCGAGGACGACGCGTCGGCGATCTCCGGGTTCCACTCGGCGCGTGCCGAAGCCGAGGCCGCGTTCAACAACCCGACGGTCTACATCGAGAAGCTGATCCAGCGACCGCGCCACGTCGAGATCCAGATCCTCGGCGACATGCACGGCAACATCGTGCACCTCGGAGAGCGCGACTGTTCCTTGCAGCGGCGCCACCAGAAGCTGCTCGAAGAGAGCCCGTGCCCGGTGCTGACGGAGGAGAAGCGCCGCGAGATGGGTGCGGCCGCGATCCGCATCGCGCGCGAAGCGGGCTACTATTCGGCCGGTACGGTCGAGTTCCTCTACGACGCCGAAGGCAACTTCTACTTCATCGAGGTCAACGCGCGGATCCAGGTGGAGCACCCGGTCACCGAGGAGTGTGCGGGCATCGACCTGATCAAGGAGATGATCCGCGTCGCCGCTGGCGAGCGACTCTCGGTCACCCAGGACGAGATCAAGCTGTCCGGACACGCGATCGAGTTCCGCATCAACGCGGAGGACACGACGCGCAAGTTCCAGCCGAGCCCCGGGTTGATCGAAACGCTGATCCAGCCTTCGGGTCCCGGCGTGCGCTGGGATTCTCACGCCTACCAGGGCTACCGCGTGCCGCCGCACTACGACTCGATGGTCGCGAAGCTGATCGTGCACCGTCCGACCCGTCGCGAGGCCATCGAGACCGCGAAGCGCGCCCTCGACGAACTCACGGTGGAGGGCATCTCGACGACCGCCCCGCTGTTCCAGCGGATCCTCGAGCACTCGGACTTCGTGGCGGGCGAGATCGACACCGGGTTCATCGACCGCTTCTTCAGCCACACGTGACAGCGTGAGCGGCGCGGCTCGAGGCGACGTCTACGGAGTCCTGACCGGCGGCGGTGACGCGCCCGGCCTCAATGCAGCGATCTGCGGTCTCGGCCGTCGACTGCAGGCCTTCGGCGCCCGGCTCGTCGGCTTCCGCAAGGGATGGGCCGGCGTCATCGACGACGACGGGCGCGAGTTCGAGGAGGGCGAGTTCGATGGGCTCGTGACCGAGGGCGGGACGATCCTCGGGTGTTCTTCGGCGACGCCGTACCGCAACGCCGATCGCGACGTTCCGCGCATCCTCGAGACCTTCCGGCGCCGCGGACTCGCCGGCCTCGTAGCGATCGGCGGCGACGGGACTCTCTCGGCTGCCCATCGACTCCACCAGGAACAGGCGTTGCCGGTCGTGGGCGTACCGAAGACGATCGACAACGACGTCGCCGCGACCGACTTCACGTTCGGTTTCTTCACCGCCGTGGAGCGCGCCACGACCGCGTTGGACCAGTTGCGCACGACTGCCGAAGCGCACGACCGGATCATGGTCGTCGAGTGCATGGGGCGACACACGGGTTGGATCACGGCGTACGCCGGGGTCGCCGCGGCGGCGGAGGCGATCCTCGTGCCCGAGCGCGCGGTCGAACTCGACGAACTCTGTAACCGTCTCGAGAACATGCGCGCGCACGGTCGACGTTCCGCCGTGCTCGCGGTCGCCGAAGGGGCGCGGATCCACGAAGGCGGCAGGCTCTTGTCGTCCACGGAGCGTGACGAGTGGGGCGAGTTCGTCACCGGTGGCGCGGCCGAACTCGTCGCCGAGCGGATCCAGGCCCGGCTCGGCTGGGAGTCGCGGCCGTTGGTCCTCGGGCACCTGCAGCGGTCCGGGCCGCCGATCGCTTTCGACCGGATCTTCGCGCTCCGTCTCGGCGCGAAGGCGGCCCGCTTGCTGAGCGAGCATAGATTCGGTCGTATGGCCTGTCTGCGGAACGGCGATGTGGTCGATGTAGGCCTCGGCGACGCGGTCGCCGAACGGAAGGCCCTCAGCGAACACTTCCTGGACCGCTACGAGAGTTTCTTCGCCGGAGCGATGTGATGAATCGATGGTCAGCAGTGCAGGTGTTCGTTGCGAGCCTTTGCCTCGTGTCGGCCTCGAGTGCGCAGCAACCCGACCTGGCCGAGCCGTGGCCACCGCAGGTCAACCGGATCGATCAAGGCGGTGCGAACCTGCTCGACATCCTGCTGCGTGGCGGTCAATCGGCGAACCGGTCCTCGATCGGCGCGCCGGGGCGCGCGTTCCCGCTGCCCTCGTCGGGCTTCGGTGGGTTTCCGGTGTTGCCACCGAGCGCCGGGATCGGCGGGCCACTCGGTTCGTTGCCGCCACGTGATCCGAACGCATGGCCGTCATGGATCGCCGTCGACGACACGATCCGAGCCGAGGAGGGTTTCCTGCCGGACCGCGCCATCCTCAGCCGGTCGGCGGAGCGCGTCTGGTACCTGGCGCCGACGGCGCGGGCGTTCGTGCCGATGTCGTTCCACGACAAGTTCCGGCTGATCTCTGCCGGCAGCCGCATCGAGGTGCGTGGACGCGGTGAATTCCAGATCCTGTTCCACGGCGGGGCGACGCTGCGCTCGCGCGGCCCGACGGCGTTGCGGATCGAGGAACTCGACTCCGCGCGCATCCGCCTCCACCTGGACCGCTACAAGCACATGTGGATCACCGGGCAGGCCGCTCCGATCGAGATCCAGCTCGGCTCCGGTGAGTTGCTGACGATCGACCGCACGCCGATCTACCTCGAGCGCGATGGCGATCTCGGCTACCTCCGCCACAGCGGCGGCGGCACGCTGACGGTCGACTCGGCGGTGGGGACGGTGGAGGTGCCCGCGGCGCACCGAATCGAGCTGCTCGCTGCTGCGAGTCGTACGGGATCGCCGATGGCCGAACTCGGCGCGGCAGGCGACGTGACGTCGATCCAGGAGGGGCGAATTCTGCGTGCAGAGGGAGGCGCGGCTGGCGGCACCGTGGTATGGAATGGCGCCAAATTCGTGGTCGAACCCGGCGTTGCGCTGCGCGTCGACCCGCTCCGCGGCGACCGCTTCCCAGAGAATCGACCCAAGTAACGCATGTCCGAAACCAAGAAGGTCCTCGTCACCGGCGGGGCCGGGTTCATCGGCTCGCACCTGTGCGAGCGAATGCTGGAGGAAGGCCATCAGGTCGTCTGCATGGACAACCTGCTGACCGGTGACCTGCGCAACGTCGAGCACCTGTTCCGCCACGAGCGCTTCAGCTTCTATCACCAGGACGTCACGGAGTTCATCCACGTCCCCGGGCGACTCGACTACATCCTCCACTTCGCGTCGCCGGCGAGCCCGATCGACTACCTCGAGCTGCCGATCCAGACCCTCAAGGTCGGCGCGCTCGGCACGCACAAGGTGCTCGGTCTGGCGCGTGCGAAGAACGCGCGTTTCCTGCTCGCGAGCACGAGCGAAGTCTACGGTGATCCGCTCGAGCACCCGCAGCAGGAGAGCTACTGGGGCAACGTGAACCCGGTGGGTCCGCGCGGCTGCTACGACGAGGCCAAGCGTTTCGCCGAAGCCTGCACGATGGCGTACTACCGCCATCACGGCGTCGAGACGCGCATCGTGCGGATCTTCAACACGTACGGGCCGCGCATGCGGCTCAACGATGGTCGCGTGCTCCCGGCGTTCATGAGCCAAGCGCTGCGCGGCGAGGACCTGACCGTGTTCGGTGACGGTTCGCAGACGCGGAGCTTCTGCTACGTCGACGACCTCGTCGAAGGCATCACCCGATTGCTCTACAGCGATGAGGTCGAGCCGACGAACATCGGCAATCCGGCCGAGATGACGATCCGTGAGTTCGGCGAGGCGATCCTCGAACTGACCGGTTCCGAGTCCAAGTTCGTCGAAAAGCCGCTACCGACCGATGATCCGAAGGTGCGCCGGCCGAACATCGACAAGGCACGGCGCGTGCTCGGCGGTTGGGAACCGAAGGTCGCCCTGCGCGAAGGCCTCGAGCGGACGATGGCCTACTTCAAGGAACGGATCGCGTCCGACGGCTGAGTCGAGCCGATGAGCACGATCCTGATCACCGGTGGCGCGGGCTTCATCGGCTCGCACACGGCGCGGCGCCTGTTGGCGGGCGGGCACCGGATCCGCGTGCTCGACAACTTCGACCCGTTCTACGCGGTTTCGATCAAGCAACGCAACGTGGAGACGATCCAGGATCTCGCGCGGTCCGACGACGCGTTCGAACTGATCGAAGGGGACATTCGAGACCCAGAAGTCTGCGCGCGCGCGACCCGCGGCGTCGACGGGATCATCCACATGGCCGCGCTGGCCGGCGTCCGACCTTCGATCGCCGAGCCGGAGCGCTACATGGACGTGAACGTGACCGGAACGCAGCGGCTCCTCGACGCGATCCGGGAGCGGCCCGAGGTGCGGTTCGTGTTCGCCAGCTCGTCGTCGGTCTACGGCGGCAACGAGAAGGTCCCGTTCTCCGAGGCGGATCCGGTCGATCATCCGATCTCGCCGTACGCCGCGAGCAAGAAGGCAGGCGAACTCGTCTGCTATACGTTCCATCACCTGTACGGGCACCCGATGACCTGCCTGCGGTTCTTCACCGTGTACGGTCCGGGCCAACGCCCCGAGATGGCGATCCACCTGTTCAGCCGCAAGATCGAGGCCGGTGAGGAGATCCCGATGTTCGGCGATGGTCTGACGAGTCGGGACTACACCTACGTCGACGACATCGTCGACGGAGTCGTTGCCGCCTACGAGCAGGCCGATGGCTACCACGTCTACAACCTCGGTGGATCGAAGACGACGACACTCGCCGAACTCATCGACGAGATCGCAAGGGTGTTCGGCAAGCCGGCGAACGTCCGGCGGCTGCCGATGCAGCCCGGCGACGTCGAGCGGACCTGGGCCGACGTGTCGCGCGCCCACGCCGACCTCGGCTACCAACCACGGATCGAGGTTTCCGAGGGCCTCGAACGGTTTGCGGCCTGGTACCGCGAAGAACACGGAGCGGGAAGGCTCGAATGACCAGCGATCGTTACCTGGTGACCGGCGGTGCCGGCTTCATCGGTTCCCACATCGTCGAGGAACTCATGGCGCGGGGCCTGAAGGCCACGGTGCTCGACAACTTCAGCACGGGGAGCGCCGCCAATCTCGAGCCGTTCTCCGGCGACCTCGAGGTCGTCGAAGGCACGATCACCGATCCGGCCACGGTCGGTCGGGCGATGGATTCGGTTCGCGCGGTGATCCACCTCGCGGCGCTGCCGTCGGTGTCGCGATCGGTCGAGGCCCCGCTCGAGTCCCACGAGGCCAACGCCACGGGTTCGATCGTGGTCCTCGACGCGGCACGCAGGGCCGGCGCTCGCGTCGTCTACGCCGGCTCGTCCTCCGCCTACGGCGACCAGGAGGCCCCGGCGAAGACCGAGGACCTGCGTGAAAGCCCGCTGTCGCCCTACGCGGCCACCAAGCTCGCGGGCGAGCTGTACTGTCGAGCGTTCGCCCGCGTCTATTCGCTGCCGGTCATCGTGACCCGGTTCTTCAACGTGTTCGGTCCGCGCCAGGTGCCGGACAGCCCGTACTCCGGTGTCATCGCGGCGTTCTGCCACGCGATGCTCCGGCAACAACCGGTTCGCATCGATGGTGACGGCAAGCAATCGCGGGACTTCACCTACGTCAGCGACGTCGTGAACGGAGTCCTGCTCGCGGCGGACGCCGACCTCGAGGGATGTCACATCGTGAACCTGGCATGTGGCGGGAGCCACACGATCCTCGACACACTGTCCGTCCTGCAGGACTACACTGGTGTCGTCCTCGAGCCGACGATGGCGCCGCGGCGCGCCGGTGACGTTCGGCACTCGCTCGCAGACATCTCGGAGGCCCGTCGCTTGCTCGGCTTCGAGCCCAAGGTGTCGTTCGAGGACGGACTGAAGATGACCTACGACTGGTATCGGAGCCAAGCATGAAGGGTGTGATTCTCGCCGGCGGTCTCGGCACGCGGTTGTTCCCGCTGACCAAGATCACCAACAAGCATCTGCTGTCGGTCTACGACAAGCCGATGATCTACTACCCGATCCAGTGCCTCGTGAACGCGGGGATCCAGGACATCCTGATCGTCACCGGCGGTAAGTGCGCTGGCGACTTTCTCGAACTGCTCGGCAACGGCGCGGAGTTCGGACTGAAGGACATCAGCTACACCTACCAGCAGGGCGAGGGTGGGATCGCCGACGCCCTGCGGCTCGCGGAGCACTTCGCCGAGGGTGAGAAGATCGTGGCCGTGCTCGGCGACAACATCATCGAGTCCAACATCGTCAAGGCCGCGAACGACTTCCGGAAGCAGGCGAAGGGCG
>JAGQQZ010000449.1 GCA_020425915.1 Planctomycetota bacterium
ACGGCGAAGCGGCGACGGAGGGCGCCTCCTGTCGTTGCGAGCCCGAGCGAGGCCCACCGCACGCTTTACCGATCAGGCCCGCCCACCGAGCGCCGCGCCCCGTGTGATCTGCTTGAACCGACACTGCAGATCCACGAGCCCCGAGAACTTCGGGTTCGGCGCCAGCACCGTGAACGGATACGTGTCGACGATGTTGTGCAACAACTCGACCTGCGACACGCCATCGCGGATCCCGACACCGCAGCCGAACAGGTAGGGGCCCGGGCCGAGCGTCACCGGGAACTCGAACTCGACGCAGAACTCCTCGCCGGCCTGCGCCGCGAGGTCGACGTCGTGGAAGATCGTGTTGGTCTGGTAGAGCCCTTCGCCGGTGGGCTTCTGGATCCGGAAGCTGACGTTGAGGCTCGGCAGGTCCTCGTTGCTGCGGCAGCGCAGTCGGATCGTGTAGTCGCGACCGTTGACGACGGTGCGGGTCGGCATGTCCTCGTCGTCGATGATCTCGATCCCGAGCATCTGGGCGCGGGCGAGCACTTCCTCGGTGGCGACGTCCTCGCCGCTCGACACGGGCTGTTCGGTGCCCTGCGCGCGGGCCTTCTCGTTGCGGAGCTTCTCGTAGGCGTAGCCGACCTGACGTGGGGCGTCGTCGCAGACGACCCTCCCGTGGTTGAGCAGGATCGCGCGCGTGCAGACGTCGAACACGGTCGACATCGAGTGCGTGACGAGCAGGACGGTCGCGCCGCTCGAGGTGATCTCGCGGATCCGGCGGAAGCACTTCTCCTGGAACATCATGTCGCCGACCGCGAGCGCCTCGTCGACGATGAAGATGTCCGGTTCGATCGCGATCGCGGTGCTGAACGTCAGGCGCCCCTGCATGCCGGACGAGTAGGTCTTGAACGGTTGGTCGATGACGTCGCCGAGTTCGCTGAACTCGATGATCGAGTCGATCTTCCGGTCGATCTCGGCGCGCGTCATGCCGAGGCAGATGCCGCCCATGTAGACGTTCTCGCGGCCGGTGTAGTCGCCGTGGAAGCCGGTGCCGAGTTCGAGGATCGCCGAGATCTTGCCGTTGACCTCGTACGAGCCGCGCGTGTGGTCGAGCGTGCCGGACAGGATCTTGAGCAGGGTGCTCTTGCCCGCGCCGTTGAAGCCGACGATCCCGAGCACCTCGCCGCGATGCAGTTCGAAGTCGATGTCCTGCAGCGCCCAGAACTCGGTGTGTCGCACCTTGCTCGACACCAGCTCCCAGAACATGTCCGCGGGCTTGTTGTAGATCTTGTACATCTTCGACAAGCCGGAGGCGCGGACCGCGATGTCGTTCGGGCGGCTCACAGGACGTTTCCGAACATGGGCTTCAGGCGGCGGAACGTGCGGTATCCGAGGCAGAACGCGGCGCACGACAGCACGGTCAGGATCACCCAGGACATGGGCTGCGTGATCGCGCCGAAGAACAGGACGTCGCGTTGGACGGCGAGCAGATGCGTGAACGGGTTGAGGTTCACGATCCACCAGCCCGGACCGCCGGTCGGCGGGAAGTAGAACAGCGGGATCCCGAACATGCAGGCAGTCGAGAACACCTGCACGAAGTCCTTGAGGTCGCGGAAGTAGACGCCGACCGACGAGAGGAACAGCGCGACGCCTGCCATCCCGACCGCCTGGATCGAGATGGCGACCGGGATCAGTGCCCAGGTCCAGTAAGCAGTCCGGAACTGGATCGTGATGAAGCCGAGCAGCAGCGCGGTCATCACGAGTTGGCTGACGAGGGAGATCAGCACGCCTTTGATCGGTAGCACCTCGATCGGGAACACGACCTGCTTGACCAGGTTCGACTTGCCGGTGATCGATGTCGTCCCGAGCATCATCGACTCCTGGAACGCCATCCACGGCGCGATGCCCGCGACGAGGTAGGCGGTCCGGTCGAGCGGCATGCCGGGTGGCATGTCTTCGCGCCAGACCTGGGTGAAGACGATCACGTAGATCGTCATCAGCGCGATCGGATGTCCGATCGCCCAGACCGATCCCAGCACCTGGCCGGCGTACCGTTCGCCGATGTCGCGCTTCGTCAGCTCGATGGTCAGCGCCCGGTGCCGGTTCAGCAGCCCGAACATCTCGGCGAATGCGCGGGTGTTGGAGGCGGGGTTGAGCGCGGTCAGCATCGGTGAGGTCTCAGCGAGGTGAGCCCGGAAGATACTCGTCCCGGTGCTCGAGCAGAAACTCCGCGGCACTTTCGGCGGCCCATCGATGCCCGGTCGGGGACCAGTGGCCGTCGTGGGCGAAGCGCGTCCCGGCGAGATCCCCGCGGGCGGCGAACGTCGCGCCGAGATCGACGCAGGTGAGGCCCGCCGCGCCGGCCGCGGCCATCACGCGGTCGCGGTAGCCGTCGGCGAGGCACTCCCGGCCGGCGGACAGCGTGCGCGATCCCGAGCAACCGTCGTGGACCAGCACCAGGACCTCGGCGCCGTCGGCTGCGGCGCGCTTCTTCAACTCGACGAACGACCGCTCCGTGGAGCGCAGCGCGCGCTCGAACACCGGTGGCAGCTCGGCGGCGAAGAACGTCGTGTCGAGGTCGTCGACCCGAGGGTCGAACCCGGCGAGCGCAGCGGCGAAGCTCGGGTCGAGCGCTTCGAGCGCGGCCTTGCGACGCGCGTAGAGATCGAGGTGAGCGGTCGACGAGCGGCGGTGGCGGAGGTTGGCGGCGACGAACGCGTACGTCCGGCTCCAGCCGAGCCAGTCGGCACCGGCGATCG
The DNA here is from genome assembly GCA_020425915.1 of Planctomycetota bacterium. Lineage (GTDB taxonomy): Bacteria > Planctomycetota > UBA1135 > UBA1135 > UBA2386 > JAGQQZ01. The sequence continues at coordinate 2,745 of JAGQQZ010000449.1, forward strand.
GCGGGGCGCTGGGAGCGGGTTCGACCTGCAGGACGTGCTCGGCCCAGTCCGCGGCGATCGGGATCTCGCGGAGGCCGGACTCGTCGGCCTCGAAGAACACTCGGGGTGGCGTGTACGGTCGCCACCCGTTGCGGATCGACTCGAGCAGCGGCGAGTTGTTCGCGAGGTCATTGCTGACGAACACGAGGACCACGAGGTCGGGATCCTGCGCGTGCGCGAACTCGTCGTAGAACGGCAGCACGTTGGACGTGCCGCAGCCGGAATAGCCGAACGCCGACGCGCGGAACCGGCGCTCGGGCATCGCTTCCGAGAGAAGTCGTTCGAGCTGCACGTGGAGCTTCTCGTCGATCGGGACCTGCGCGGCCTCGACGAACGAATCGCCGAGCACGGCGATCCGGAACTCGTTCGGTGCGCGCTCGCCTGGCGGCTCGCGGTCGAGGAACCCGAGGCTGTTCGCGCGGGTGACCGTGGCGTAGTCGAGGAAGTTCGACCAACGGACCTCGGCACCGGGGACGAAACGGAATCCGACGCGCGCATCGAACTCGGACGGCCACGCGGCCTCGCCGAACGGGAACCGGACCCGGAAGTAGATCTCGACGCTCGCGAGCGCGACGAGGGTTGCGACGGCGACGATGGCGAGGCGGGGAGCGAGACGTCGCAGGATGCCGCGTCGCGGTCGTGAGGGCGTCGCCGACAGGTGTGGCGACGTCGGCTCGGGCCGGGGCGCTCGGTGGTCGGACTGGCGTTCTGGCGATTCCAAGTCGGTAGTGTTCGAGGCCGGAGGGTCGAGTTCCAGCGCTTTCGCGCGAGGGCGCTCGCGGAATCAGCGCGTCTCGATCGCGAGTTCCGAGACGAACAACGTCGCCGGCAGTGCGAGTCCGTTGTCATCGCCTCCCGACGCGCGGAGCACGACGTGGAGGGCTTCGCCGGATCCGAGCGAGAAGTCGAACTCTACGGGTGCCAGGTCGGCCAGGATCTCGGTCTCGTCGAAGGCGAAGGAGTTCGGCGAGAGCGGGATCACCGTGCCGCCGATCTCGATCGACGCGCCGACCGCGACGTTCGCGAGCATCGAGAACGCGTAGGTCAGAACGAGTCGGTAGTCGCCTTCGCCGAGCACGACGGGGCCCTCATAGGTCGCGACGCTCGACGTCACGCCACCGCCGTTCAGCGGATCGATGCGCGCGGTGGCCGACAGCCGCAGCACGTCGCCGACGAAACCGATCGACGCCTGGCCGGGTGGCGGTCGGCTCGATTCGATCGAGTGGACGAAGTCGGTCAGCGCGAGGACGGTCGTCGATCCGGTCGTCGGGCTCGAGTTCGACGAGCTGCTGCCGTGGCACGCCGCGAGCGCGCACGCCGCGGCGACGGCTGCGATTCCGATCCGAAGCATCGACAGGATTCTATCGCGACGCAGCCGCGGCCAACGGTCGGTCCGGGGTCTCGTAGACCTCGAGCAACCAACGCGCGATCGTATCGGGATCGTGCCACCGCTCGACGAACCGCCGCGAGCGACGACCGATCTCGGCGAGCTTCGCCGGGTCGGCGAGCAGCTCGGCGAGACGGTCCTGCACGGTGTCGGGCGTCGCCCGGACGATCGGTAGCTCGGCTGCGAGCTGGCGCGGGACGAAGCGCAGGTCGTCTTCGCGGATGTAGGCGATCACCGGCTTGCCCATCGCCATCAGCTCGACCGCGAACGCGCCGTACCAACCGACGCGCAGTTGGTCGATGACGACGTCCGCGTCCCGATAGCGTCGCATCGCCTCGTCGTGGGGGACGTTCTCGATGAGTTCGAGTTCGAAGTCGAACCGCGACTCGAGTGCGCGCGCCGCGGCGATCACGTGGTCGGTGCCCTTGATCGCTCGGTTGGTCGGTGCGTGGACCACGCGGAGCGGTCCCGGCCGTCGCTCCGGCTGGGGCTGCTCGCGCGGCCAGTCGATCGCGTAAGGCAGGAATTCGCCGTCGGGGATCACGTGCAGGAGGTCCGGGTTGACCGCGAACACGCGATGCGCGTGCTGGCACGCGCGGGCGACGAGGCGGGCCTTGGCAGCGTCCCGATCCGGCGAGCACAGCCCCGGTCCGGACAACTCGCCACAGCACGAGAGGTCGAAGTGCTCCGCGCAGAACGATTGCTGCCGTGCGTCGCAGCCCTGGAACGTCACGAACACCCGCTTGCCCATCCTCCGCAGCCAGGGCAGGTCGCGCATCCGCGGCAGGAACGACTGACCGAAGTTGAAGTGGAACACGTCGTAGCGCCGCGTCGCCGTCATCATGAACCGCACGCGCTTCGTCAGGTCCGATACCTTGCTGCCCGGCTTCGCACCCAGGTCGATGTCGACCGGGTAGCCCAACCAAGAACTCTGCAGGACAGCGACCTCGCTGTGGGCCCCGGCGCGTCGCTCGGCGTGCGACAGCGCCGTCGGATGGCCGCCGACATCGGTCGGGAAGTGCAGGATCCGCAACGTCACAGCGATGCGACGGTCTTGCCGATCGCCGTGTCGAAGTCGGTGAAGCGCGCCTCGATCAGCGACTCCAGGAGGGTCGTGTCCGCGATGAAGTCCGAACTGCGGGGTCGGTCGAGCAACTCGAAACGCGGTTCGATACCGAGGTGCTCCGCGATCGCGCCGCCGAGGCGGCGCATGCTGATCGCCTCGGGAGCCGCGACGTTGACGACGCCGGGCACGTCCTGGCCGGCGATCGCCCGGTCGCGCAGCGCGACGAGGCAGTCGACGACATCGTCGACGAACGTCAAGGAGATCCGCAGACCGTCTTCGTCGCTCGGATCCTCGGGATTCCGTTCGAGCGTGATCGGATCGCCGCGCTGCACCCGGCCGATGATCGCCGGCACCAGCATCGTGCGCTGATCCGGTCCGAACGCGCCGAACAGGCGGAAGTGAGCCACGCGCATCGGCGAGTCGATGAGGTCGAGGGCGTTCTCCGCGGTGATCTTGCTCAGCGCGTAGGGGTCGTCCCGCCGCACGGGCGCGTCCTCGCGCAGCGGGGCGAACGACGGTGCGTAGACGCTGCCGGTCGACGCGTACAGGAACGTCTTCACCCCGGCCTGTCGTGCGGCGACGGCGGCGCGCAGCGCGCCGGTGACGTTCACCTCGAACAGGTGATCGCCGCGCTCCGCGAAGTCGCGGTAGTGCGGCGATTGCGACAGGTAGATGACGGCGTCGGCACCTGCGCAGTCGGGTGCCTCGTTGGTCACGTCGAGGGCGCGACTCTCGACCGGTTCGTCGGCGGCGGAAACCACGTCGAATCCCAGCACGTTCTCGCCGGTGGCGTCCAGCCGACGGCAAAGGTGCCGGCCGATGAATCCGGCGGCTCCGAGGACGATCGTGCGTGTGGTCATGGAGTCAGCTCCCTCGGACGTAGACGGGGTGGACGACGATCAGGGTGCGCGATCCTTCGGGCAGCGCGCGCAGGCGATCGATCGCGCGACCGAGGTCGATGCCGAACTCGAGCGTCGCGCGTTGGTCGATGCGGCTCGCGAGCACCCATTCGTCGCGGCCGGTCAGCCAGAGCTGGGAGTCGACCTTCCACTCGCAGTACGGGTTGTCCAGCAGGTAGGTCCGCATCCACGTGTCCGATCGGACGCTCGCGCCCGGCGCTTCGACGAAGGCCCGAACCGCATCGAGGTCGGGGTTCGAGCGCGGCGAGGCGAACGTCCCCTCGTACCGCAGGTTGAGTTCGGCCTCGTCGAGCCGGCCGATCGGCAGCGCGGCACGCCGCTCGTCGAACGCGACGTCGGTCGGCAGCAGCACTCGATCGCGGAACACCTCGTAGTTCTCCGCGCCGTAGAGCGAGAAGCTGTTGTGGGCCACGGTGCCGCGGACGTCCGCGCCGTGGGCGCGGAGCCAGGCGAGTTCGGTCACGAGGCTCGTTGGTCCGTCGACGCCGAACTGCGTCTCGATCCCCATGACGTCGTTGTGGATGCCGATCTCACAGCCCGCGACGAGCATCGCGCGCAGCCAACGCGGGACCTCTGGATTGCGGACGAACACACCGTCGTGGAAGTCGCCGTAGTACGGCGCGCTGTGGAGCAGGTAGAAGCTGCCCGGGAGTCCGACTCGGGCGAGGTAGCGGGCGCAACGCAGCGCCGTCAGAGGATCCGCGTCGATGTCGTGTCGCAGACCGACGACGTGCTTCCGGTCGGACGTCGGATCGAGCAACTGGCGCAGCGGGCGAACCTCGATGCGCGAAGTCACGCGGAGCGCGTCGACGAGCTCGGTGTAGTAGCCGAACGCGTTCATCCGGTCGACGTAGCACTCGTCGACCTGCTGCCAGTAGTTGACGAAGTCGCGGCCGTTGCAGGCGACGTACTCCCGTCGTGCTTCGGTCGTGCGGCGTCGGTCGGTCGTGCCGGATTGGTCCATGTTCACGATCGGTGGGGTACCCGGGCGATGATCCGGGTCTCGAACGGGATGTCGTCCTTGCCGCTCGCGACCCGATCGATGCGGACGTCGGTGCACCCCGCCTCGCGCAGGGTGCGCGCGGCGCGCTTCGGCGAGAGATCGTTGTAGAAGCAATCGTGCTGGGGCGCGTACGAGTAGCGGTGCTCGTCGAGTTCGGGGAACCAGCCGCGGTAGCAGGTGACGTGGATCCACTTCTTCGACGCGCGCACCATCGCCCGCAGGCAGGCATCGATGTCGTACGTGTTGTCGATCGTGCCGCTCGAGAACACCAGGTCGAACTTCTCGGGCAGCGGCTCCTCGACGAAGTCCGCGCACCAGTGCGCGTGCTTCGGGTTCTTGCGGTTGCGACGGCACCAGTCGACGTTGCGATGGCTGATGTCGATCCCGACGTAGCGCTTCTCGGCGAATGCGTCGGTGTAGCCGACCTCGAGCCCGCAGCCGAAGTCGACGACCGACTCGACGCGGTTCGCCGGGGCGGTGGCCCAGGCGATCAGGTCGCGGTGCACGGGTTCGCGGCCCTCGAACATCCACTCGTACCAATCGAGGCCGCCATCGTGGTTCTTCCACCAGCGACCGTAGTGCGGCGGGCACCACTCGCGACCCTCGCGGGCATAGCCGAGTTCCAGCATCATCGGACCGGCGATGCGCCAGAATCGATCGCGTCGGCCGCTGTCCCACTGGCCCCAGTGCGGGTAGCGATCGTCCTCGCCGATGCGGTCGCCGATCGAGTTGATGCGGCGGTCGAGCATCTCCGCGATCGCATCCCGATCGAGGCCTTCGAGGCCGAGGAACGTGCCGATCTCGACGATCTCGTCGGCGGATGCCCGCGTGTAGTCGATCTCGACCCACGCGTCGGCCGGCAGCCGCGCGAGCTGGTCGCGGTAGATCCGGTTCGCCGTCGCCCAGTAGTAGGCGCACATCTCCTCACGTGAGAGATCCTCCCACTCGAGCGCGATCGCCTCACCGGGTAGCGGTCGCGGTCGCGAGTAGTCGCTCGTGTCCTCGTGCACGGGTAGCGCGCCGGCCGACTGCAGGGCCCGTGGGCTCAGGTCGCCCGGGTCCGAACATTCGCGATAGATCGTGCCGAACATCCGTTCGTGCCAGTCCATGAGCGAGCGGACGACGTCGCGCCCGTCGCGCCGGATGTAGACGAAGCGCGGGTCGAGGCGGCGGTGCAGGCGATCGAGGAAGGGGCCGTAGGTGACGTTCTTCTCGCCGTAGACCCGGTCGGGGCGCTGGGCGGTCAGGACGCGCTTGACGACCGAGGACTCGAGCGTGCCGTCCGGGTCGGCGAGCCGTCCCTCGCGCATGTCCCGCGTCTCGCGGTTGAGGTTCGGCTGCGGCTCGAGGACGCAGTCGCCGTTCGTCGCCGAATCGAGGATCTTCGTCAGCGACGTGGAGCCCGACCGTGCGCAGGAGACGACGAAATATGGCTTCCGGTGGGACATCCGGACGGAAGTATGGTCGAGCGGTCGGCGCCCCGCAACACGTCGAACGCCGCGGAACCGCGAGGCGTACGCACGAGCGGATCGGATTCGGGTCGCGCCTCCGAATCGTGATTTTGACCTGGCTCGGGGCCGGGAGTACCCTCGATGGATCCAATTCCGAATCGGGGGATGCGCCACGCGCACCCTCGCGCGAGTCATCCAGTGAACCTCTCTGGCAAGAAGATCATGGTGATCGGCGGCGGCGGGCTGATCGGCAGCCACATCGTCGATCAGCTCCTCGAAACCGACGTCGCGGAAGTCATCGTCTACGACAACTTCTGCCGCGGCACGATCAGCAACATCGCGAGCGCGCTCGAAGATCCTCGCGTCTCGATCTCGCCGCACGGAGGCGACATCCTGCAGCGCGACATCCTCGAGCGGGCGATGGAGGGGGTGCACGGGGTGTTCCACCTCGCCGCGCTCTGGTTGCTCCAGTGCCACGAGTATCCGGAGTCGGCGTTCGAGACCAACGTCCGCGGGACGTTCAACGTCGCGATGGCCGCGATCAAGCAGGGTGTCGAGCGCGTCGTCTACTCGTCGTCGGCGTCGGTCTACGGCGATGCGGTCGAGCTGCCGATGACCGAGGACCACCCGTACAACAACGACACGTTCTACGGTGCGACGAAGATCGCCGGCGAGCACTTCTTCAAGAGCCTCGGCAAGCGCTACGACCTGAGCTGGTGCGGTCTGCGCTACATGAACGTCTACGGCCCGCGGCAGGACTACAAGGGCGCCTACATCGCGGTCATGCACAAGATCCTCGACCGGATCGAGAGCGGCCAGCCGCCGCTCGTGTTCGGCGATGGCAGCCAGCAGTACGACTTCGTCCACGTGTCCGACGTCGCGCGCTGCAACGTCCTCGCGATGCAGTCCGAGGCGAGCGGCAAGTGCTACAACGTCGGCCGCGGCATCGGCACCTCGATCAAGGAGCTGACCGAGCTGTTGCTGCGCCTGAGCGGGAGCGATCTCGGGATCGAGTACAAGGAAGCCGGCCAGACCTTCGTCACCAACCGCATCGGCTGCGAGAAGCTCGCCGAGCAGGACCTCGGCTTCCGTTGGTCGATCGACCTCGAGGAAGGCATGGAGAGCCTGATCCGCTGGCGGCGTGAGGACGCGGTCGCGCTGGCCGAGAAGTCGCTAGCGATCGGCGGCGTCAGCAACGTCTGAGCGGCACGCGATCGCATGTGTGGAATCTCAGGCATCGTGCGGCTCGGCGATCGTCCGATCCCGGACACGGCGATCAAGCACATGTGCGACGCCATCGCGCATCGTGGCCCGGACGATGCGGGCTATGCGTTCTTCAAGCCCGGTCGTGGTGACCGTGGTCGCGGCGGGAGCTGGTACGACTTCACCGACGCCGAGTTCCGCCACCTGAACGAGCACCTGCCGGTGTTCCACGGCGAGTACTGCCGCCGTGAGCTCGAGCAGCAGGATTCGTGGGTCGCACTCGGTCACCGTCGTCTGTCGATCCTCGATCTGACGCACAAGGGCCATCAGCCGATGGCGACGCCGGACCAACGGTACTGGGTCGTCTACAACGGCGAGATCTACAACTTCCGTGAGCTGCGTGAGCGGCTCGAGTCGCGCGGCTACACGTTCAGCACGCGCACGGACACGGAGGTCCTGCTGCACCTCTGGGAAGAGTTCGGCGAGGCGAGTCTCGGCATGCTCAACGGCATGTTCGCGCTCGCGATCTACGATCGCCTCGACAACGAACTCGTCCTCGCGCGCGATCGGTTCGGCGTCAAGCCGCTCTACTACGCGATCACGCCGGAGCACTTCGTGTTCGGCTCCGAGGCGAAGGGGATCCTCGCGAGCGGCCTCGTCGAGGCGCGGATCGACCCCGCATCGCTGGTCGAGTACTTCACGTTCCAGAACCTCTACGGCGACAAGACGCTCTGGCACTCGATCAAGCTGCTCGAGCCTGGCCACTACCTGCGGTTGCGCCCGGGTCTCGGCGAAGAACCGCGGATGCGGCGCTACTTCGAGGGCTTCTCCGCGGTCGACTCGTCGCTGCGCGAGGATCCCGGTTCGATCCCCGACCGCGTCGCCGAGTCGTTCCGGAGTGCGGTCCAGCGCCAACTCGTCAGCGACGTTCCGGTCGGCAGCTACCTGTCGGGCGGCATGGACAGCGGCTCGATCGTCGCCGTGGCGGGTCGCGAGATCCCGCGGATGCACACCTTCACCGGTGGCTTCGACCTGACGAACGTCAACGGCCTCGAACAGGGCTTCGACGAACGGCGCGAGGCCGAGCGGCTGTCGTATCTGTTGCAGACCGAGCACTACGACGTCGTCCTGCACGCCGGCGACATGCCGGCGGCGATGGACAAGATCACCTGGCACATGGACGACCCGCGCGTCGGGATGTGTCACCAGGTCTGGTACGTCGCGAAGCTCGCGAGTCGATTCGTGAAGGTCTGCCTCGCCGGGACCGGCGGCGACGAGCTGTTCGCCGGCTATCCGTGGCGGTACCGACTCGCACTGCAGGGCGTCCGCGACCCGGAGTGGTCGCAACGCTACTTCGACTACTGGCACCGGTTGTTGCCGCGCGGTGAGCTTCCTGCATTGTTCGCGCCCGACTTGCGGCGCTGGCTCGACGCGCCGCGCCACAGTTTCGACGCGGTCGTCGCTTCGGCGCCGGACTGGCGTGACGACCTGAGCGACGCCGAGAACCTGCTGCAGCGATCGCTCCACTTCGAGTTCAAGACCTTCCTCAACGGCCTGCTCGTCACCGAGGACAAGATCTCGATGGCGCACAGCATGGAGAGTCGGGTGCCGTTCCTCGACAACGAGTTCGCCGACCTCGCATGGAGTCTGCCGCCGAACGCCAAGCTCCACATGGAGAAGTTGGCGAAGACCGGCGATGCCCACATCGACTCGGCCGAGGGCAAGCTCTGCTTGCGCCGGGCGATGGAGTCGGTGTTGCCGCGCGAGTTCCTGCACCAGCAGAAGCAGGGTTTCTCGCCACCGGACGAGAACTGGTACCGCGGGCCGTCGATGGCCTACATCAAGGAGATCCTGCTCGACAAGCAGACGCTGGATCGGCCCTGGTTCGACACGAACTTCGTGCGCGCGAAGCTCGATGAGCACTTCGAGGGCAAACGGAACCACCGGTTGCTGGTGTGGTCGTTGTTGAGCGTCGAGTGGATCCAGCGTCACTTCGTCGATGCGTCGGGCGTGCGGGCGCCGAGCGCGGTGCAGAGTGTGCCGCTGCGGAATCTGCGGGAGCGTGAGGCTGGGCGCTAGGTAGGTCGGCGGTCGGCTGGGCTCGAGCTCGCGGCCGCTCGGCTCGAAGGCAGAGCGCGGGCGCCCCCCGCCTGCCCCGCCGCCTCGCGTCGGTCGCCCTACGGGCGAGCGACCGACGCGAGG
>JAGQQZ010000450.1 GCA_020425915.1 Planctomycetota bacterium
CACCCGGTCCTCGCCGACTCGCCCGAGACCGCGAGGACGGCGTCGTTGCTGCTCGAGTACGCGGAGACGTTCGACGAGGACGTCGTACGCGCCGCGGGTCTCCGCGCGTTGGACGCGGTGCTCGACGGACCCGCGAGCGAGGGAAGATGGGAGGATTTCGAGACCTACTGGTCCGACAACTTCTTCGGCCGAGCGACGAACGTCGGCGTGCCGTTCCTGCGCAACGGGCAGTACAAGGAGAACACCCTCTCGATCTTCTGGACGTCCGAGGCCTGCCTCGTCGCGTATCGACTGACCGGGGAGGCGCGCTACCTCGATCGAGGACTCGCGACGCTCGACGAGCTGTCGATGTGGCAGCAAGTCTGGCGTCCACCGTTCATGCACGTGCCGACGACCGGCGGATTCGGCGTCATGAACGCGGATGCCGAGTGGAACGACGCGCGCCAGAGCCTGTTCGCGGAGCTGTTCCTCCAGTACTACGAGCTGACCGGCGAGAGTTCGTACTTCGAGCGGGGAGTTGCGGCGTTGCGAGCCTCGTTCGCGATGATGTATTCGCCGTTGAACCCGGAGACCAAGGCGCAATGGGAGCTGGCTCGCCCGACCCTGACGTCGTGGGACTACGGATTCACGATGGAGAACTACGGCCACGACACCGCGTCGAGTCCGACCGGTGGCGGCATCGGGTTCTTCAGCATCTTCGACTGGGGATGTGGAGCCGCGAGCGAGGCGTTCGCGCGGATCGTCGACCATTGGGGTCACGTCTACATCGACGCCGCGCGAGGTCTCGGGTTCGGGATCGACAGCATCGACGTCGTGTCGATCGGTGGTGGCCAATGGCAGCTGACGGATCTCGCGGGGACGCCACGCACGATCCGTGTCGTGTTCGACGACGGGTCCGCGCAGACGGTTGCGCTCAACGGGAGCGCGGTCGTTCCGTAGCCGACGCTACGGCGAGTCGACGTTCTCGTCGTGGAGAATCCTCCGCAGCGCGTGGATCCTCGGGTTGCGAGGATCCGCACCGACCGCCAGCGCTCGGGTCAGGCTCGCCCTGGCGGCAACCTCGTCGCCGCAGGCGTGTTCGGCGAACGCGAGATTGGCGAGTACCTCGGGTGGGCTGTCGGGATGCTCGGCTGCGGCGGTCAGGATCTCGCGGGCCGCGGCGTGATCGCCGGCGAGCAGCATGGCCGCGCCCAGATTGCCCGCGACCCAGGGCTCCGGCAGCCGCTGATGAGCCGCGGCGAGCAGTTGTCGCCCGGCATGCACGGCGCCGAGACCGAGTGCGAGGTTGCCCCGCGCAACCAGGGCGAGTGGGTTGTTCGGATCGAACTCCAAGGCGCGATCGAGTCGTGCGCGCGCCCGCGTCGATTGGTCCGCGCGGGCGAGCAGGATGCCGGACGCGATGAGCGCCTCGACGTTGTCGGGGTCGAGGGCGATCGCCTGATCGAGAATCGTCAACGCCTGGCTCCGCTGGTCTTCCTCCAGTGCATCTTGCGCCCGCTGCACCAAGCGGGACGCGAGCCCGCCGCGAGTGATCGTCCCCTGTGTCACCGCCGCACTGACGTCCTTCGTCTTCGCGCGTCGGGTGCGGGTCGAAGGACCGATCGGTGCGACTGGTTCGCCCTCGAGTGTGCCGTGGCTCCAGTCCTCCGGACGAGTTCCTTCGAGGTCGATCGAATTGACCCGGAATCCGCGGCGCATCGACACGAGACGGTGGGCGCCGCGGCGAACGGCTTCGTGGATCCACGACCGATCGAGCCGGCGGGGGACGACCAGCACCATGAGTTCCACCTCGGTCCGCGTCTGCACCGTGCTCCGGAACAGTTGGCCGAGCCACGGGATCTGGGCGAGCAGCGGGACTCCGGAGACCGACTCGTCCTTGCGAGTGCTACGCAAGCCACCGATCACGATCGCCTGCCCGTCCGCGACACGGACGACGGTCGATGCGGTGCGGGTCGACAGGATGGGTTCCGTCTGGAGCCCGTCCGGTGTCGTGACCGTGCCGGTCTGCTCCGTCACCGACGGAGCCACTCGCACCGTGATCATCCCGTCCTGGCCGATCTGCGGCGTGACCGCGACGGTCACGCCGGCGTCGACGAACCGGATGTCGAATTCGGTGCGGAGTCCGCCCTGCGAGTCGATGATCTCTCGATCGATGACCGGGATCTTGTCGAGGACCGACAGGTTGGCCGGGACGTTGTTCATCGTCGAGATCCGCGGGCTGGAGAGGACGCGGACCTGCCCCATGGCTTCGAGCGCGTCGACGACCACGGAGAAGTCGCCGTCCTCGAGGAAGCCGACCGTGAACGCGTTGCCGCCGGCCGACGCGGCGGTCGAGACGATGCTGCCGTTCGCGGCGAGGCCGGTCTTGTTCGAATGGAACAGATTCGGCAGCAGCTCCCAGTTGACGCCCATGCGGAACTCGTCGCTCAGGCGTACTTCGAGGATCCGCGCCTCGATCGAGACCTGTTCGGTCGCGCGTCGTTCGAGCGTCGAGATGAACTCGTGCATTCGACGGATACGCGAGGGTGCGACTCGCACGTGGACCGTCCCTGCCGTGCGGTTGATCAACACTTCGCCATCGTCGCCGGCGAGCGCGAGCATCGCGGTTTCGATCTCGGACCAGACGTCGGTCTGATCGTTGCCGCCCGAGTCGCCGGACTCCCCGTCACCACCGCTCGTCGAACTCAGCACGTCGACGTCGAACGTGTGGCTCTCCCGATCCGTGACACGCAGGAACCCACCGTCCCAGTCGTACGAGACGTCGAGACTGCGGAGCACACCTTCGAACACCTCCTCGACGGTCGACTGCTTCACGTCGATCGTCACGGTTCGCTTGTCGATGTCGCTGTCGACGAGCAGGTTGATGTTCGAGTCCTGGAACAGAGTCAGCAGGAGGTCGGTCACCGAGGTTCCGCGGGCGACCATCGATTGCAGTGCGGTGCCGGATCCGGACGGCTGCGTCAGGTCAGGCATGACGTCGACGAGCATCGGTTGGTACACCGGGTCGCCGATCAGCATCTCGTGGTCCGGAACCGGTTTCGATGGCTCCGGCGAGATCGTCGTGCAACTCGCGATCCCGACGACAGCGAACAGCGCGAAGCGGTGGGTGGATTTCATCAGGGGTCCTCGGATTCGATCGGAGTCGGGGTCTCGTCCTGCAGCGCTAGGCCGCGACGAGCGAGTTCGGGCAGGAACTCGCGGGGATACGGTTGCTGGAGCTCGTAGAAGAGCGACAGGCCACCGATGGAAACCTGCATGCCCTGTTCGTTGATCTGCGTCACGCGTCCTCCGGCGATCCGATCCCCGACCCGAACGACAGCGCCATCGACCGCGGCGCACGCGCCGGTGTCCTTGATGACGACGAGGCTGACACTCATGCGGGGGGGCTCGAGCTGGCCGGTCCAATCGATCGTCCGGCCCGTTGCCAGCGCGACCGACTCACCGCGCGGTGCCGCATGGAACTCTGCCTGCGTCGCGAACGCATCTTGAACGTCGCTGGTCGGATCGAAGGATCCGTACAGCGCCAGGAGATCGACCTCGATGCGATCGGTTCGATCGCCGTTGCCGGGCTCCGTGATGTCCGCGAGCCCCGACAGAGGATCGGCATCGAGCGGCGGCATGTCGTCCGCTTCGAACTCCTCGCTCGAGTTCGCTTCCTTCGGGACTTCGTCTCCCGCATCCCAGAGGCTGTGCGCGAGCACGAATCCGCCCGTCACGAGCAGTGCGAAAGCCGCGAGAGTCTTGGTCGTCTGGTGGCTCATCTCGCATTGCTCCGGTGAAACGTAGCGATCCGCACGTGTGCTCGGACCTGCCCTGGTTCGCGGAACATCTTGCCGGCCTCGATCACCAGGAGCCGGGAGTCGGTCTCGATGCGTTGGAACCACGCGCAGATTCCGTGCAGCGATCCGGTCAGGTCGAGGTCGAACAGCATCGTGCCCTCGATTCCCGATGGTGGCGTCTGGATCGAGTGCACCGTGAGGCTCGCGTCCGCAGCCAGGGACTCGAGGACCTGCATGGTGCGGGCGATACTCGGACGGTCCTCGAACCGCCACTTGCCGAGTTCGAGTCGTTGCTGTGTCGGACTGACGATCGGTTCGAGTTCGCGCTGCTGATCCAGTTCGGTCTGCGCCTCGACGTTCTGATTCTGCAGATCGCCGGTTCGGCGCCGTAGCCACTCGGACTCGGCGACCAAGATGCCGAGCCACAGCCACGGCGCCACGGCCAACGTGCCGAACGCCCAGTTCGAGATTCTTCGACGGACTGCCCAGTTCATGGTGTGCGCCAGAACAAGTTGACGGTGAATGCGATGCGGCGCGCGTCGTCCTCGGATCGTTGGATCGACTCGCGACCATCGCTGGCGACGAGAGCGATGTCCTCGAGGGATTCGAGGTAGCCGGAGAACCTGTCGAGTGCGACGACTCGGCTCGCCCCGCGCGCCTGGCCGGACAGGGTGATCCGGTCACCGCGGCCGAACTCGATCGCGTCGAGTACGATGCCATCGACCGTGGCGTTGGCGATCTCGCTGATCAGCAGACTCAGTGGACGACGCTCGTTCAGGATTCCGAGCAGGCGCGCCTGATCGGGTGAGAGCGGCAGGGCATGTTCGGTTCGCGTACGTTCGCTCGCGAGCTCGGCCTCGAGTCGTTGTCGTTCGACGCGGGCCAGCTCGTGCACGGCGTGCAGATCTTCGCGCGCGTCGAGTTTCTGGAAGCCGGCGATGCCGCCAACAGATCCGACGAGGATCGCGAGCAGCGCGGCCGCGATGCGGGCCGGCGACCGTCTCACGGTGACGGAGATTCCCGCGGTCAACGTGTGCAGCGGGGTACGGCGAGGTGACGTGAGTCGTTCCAGCACACCGAACGTCGCCAGACCCGGGACTTCGACGCCGTCCGCGAGTCGCGCGCGCGGGACGTAACGCCTGCATTCCGCGACTTCCTGTCGCAGCATCTGCGTGTCCTCGTCGTTCCGGAACACGCGATGGCTGACGAGGAGGCCGTCCGGTCGACCATGGCCCTGCTCGGCGAGGTAGTCGAGCGTACGAGGCACCTCCATCGCGAGCTGTACCTGGATCATCGACGAATCGCCGTCGCTGTCGACGCCGGATGGCAGCATGAACCGTCGGGACTGCAGAACCGTGTCGCGCTCGCACAGGATGAAACGCGCCTTGCCGGCAGAGATCTCGAGCACCGCCGTTCGCGCGGGCATCGTCGGCGGGATCGCGCCCGCGATCGCGTGTTCCATCGAGGTCAAGGACGCGATCGGAATGCGGAGTTCCTCGAGCGCGCTCTCGATCGGTTGCCAGGCGTTCCGCGCGACGCAGACGGCGGCCGCGCGTGGCGGCTTGCCACGGTGCCGAGGAAGTGGCCAGCAATGTCCGAGCAGTTCGACTTCGCTCGGCAGACTGCCGATCCGTCGGGACTCGCGCGCGACCAGGTCACGGATCTCGTCGGGTCCGAGTTTGGGGACTTCCGCGACGAAATGTTGCATCCGACGTTCGCCGAGTACGACGTGGATCCTCTCCACGGGAGTTCCGGCGGCGCTGAGCAGCACCCGGAGTGCGGTCAGGACCGTGCCTCGCCTGACATCGGGGAGGGACGCCCTCGCGCAGCTTCGGACGTGCAGGGACCGACGATCCGCCTCGGCGACGGTCAGCGCGGCCGATCCTTCTTCGATCTCGAGAACAACGTGTTGCATGAGTCCCTCAGTTCGTCAGATCGTCCCCGCTTCCCAGCACGCGGTCTGGTCCGGCGCTCCGCAGGACCAACGACGCCGCGTCCAGTGCGAATGCGACCCCGCATCCGTCGGACTCGAACTCCGCGCCGAGTCCGAGCGCCGCGCGGTCGGTGCTCCACGTGCCGGTCAGTGTTCCGCCGGATTCGAGAAACGCTGCGAGCGCCTCGACGATGACGTCCATTCGCATCCGCGTTTTCCGCATGCCGGGCACCGCTCCCGTCACCGTGACCACGAAGTCCTCGTTCAGGACTCCGTCATCGGTGCCGTTCTCACCGCGGCTCCAGACGGACACCGTGTTGGTGACTGGGTCGGACGTCATTCGGTACTCCGCGCCGCCACCCCAGGGATCGAGGATCGCCTCGTCGGCGACTCCTCGTTGCAGATACACGCCGAAGAAGCCTGGAGTCGACAAGGTCGCGGGAAAGGCCGCGTGGTCGAAATAGTGCTCCTCGAGAGATTCCGCGATCTCGCGAAGGTCGCCGCGCACGCGGTCGCGCCGCTCGGCGTCGATGATCGCTCCGGCCAGCGGCATCGCCGTGCCGACGAGGATTCCGACCACCGCGAGCACGATGACCATCTCGATGAGCGTGAATCCGCCCGGAGCGCGCTCACAGGTCGTCATCGGTCCCTCCGATCGCATCGGCTCCGGTCGAGACGCAGCCGACCGCGTCATTCGCGACGAGCGGGTTCCCGAATCCGTCCGCGTCGAGGGAGTCGGGCAACGAGAGGGCGGATAACAACCCGCCCGGGCCCGAGATCGCCGACGGCGGACTCGGGAGCATGTATGTCGCGCGCATGTCCAGGATCGCGGACCGCGCCGTATCGCGTTTCACGATCAAGCTATCGTGCGCGTCGCCGCTCGAGTGAGCGAGGGATCGCTGGGCGGTGGCGTAGTCGCGGACATGCGTTCGCATCGCGGCCGCGTCGGCGCCGGACATGCCGGGGTCGTGCATGAAGGCGCTACGAAGGAACGCGGCTCGGATGATCCGAATGCGTGAGCGGGTACGCGCCCGCTGCTCGACCGCTGCATCCAGCGCGATCATGAGGTCGTCGGCGGTGTTCCGACGACGGTCCGGTCCGGCGCTCGAGAGCGTCAGCGTCTCGGGCGTGCCCGTCACCGTGTAGGCGAAGTCCTCCGCTCCGTACGGATCACGCCGCCACGAATGGGTGTCTCCGATCGGCTGGATCGACGCGAGAGAGTCGAGAGTCTTCGGAATCGAGGCGGATGCGCGCACCGCGGACGCCGCCCGAGCACGAATCCTCGTCAGACGCGACCAGGTCTCATGTCCGGCGCAGCGCTCGGCTGGATCGAGTAGCGGGAGCGCGGCGAGGAGCAGGCTGCTCGCGGAGGCGATCGCGATCAGCAATGCGAGCAAGGCGAATCCGCGATCCTGGGTCACCGTCCGATCCCCTGCATGGCGGTGTAGATCGTCG
>JAGQQZ010000451.1 GCA_020425915.1 Planctomycetota bacterium
GTTCGAGCAGGGGCTGGCGGCGTTCCAGGCCGCGCAGTTGCGTGGACTCGAGTCGCGGCTGCTCTACTTCCCGGCCGAGAGTCACTGGGTTCTCTCACCGCAGAACGGCGTGCTCTGGCACCGCGAGTTCTTCGCCTGGCTCGACAAGTTCTGCCGGCCGGACAAGGTCGGGGCCGCGGTCGCGCCGGGCGCGAAACCCGGCTCGTCGGGCGTCAGCTACGTCGCCGACGATCTCGACCGTCGCTACGAGCTCGAGCGCGTCGGCGACACGACGATCGCGCAGCTCTATGCCGATGGCTTCGATCGGTTGTTGCCGCGGGACAAGGAACTCTGTTTCCACCTGACGAACGCGGCGATCGCCGGACGGGACATCTTCATCGATCAGAAGTTCTCGTACTCGCTGGCGCTGCGGGACGTGCTCGAGGAGCTCTACGTCCATCGCGAGGCGCTCGAGCCCGACACCGCGGCCGAGATCGAGCGCTACCTCAAGCTGTTCTGGATCCACAACGGCGTCCACCATGCGATCAGTTCTCGGAAGATGCTGCTGGACCTGAGCGCGGCGTCGTTCGATGCAGCGTGTGTCGCCGCGCGTGCAGACGGGGCCACGCTCTCGACCGAGCTGCCACTCGATTTCGTCTATCGGATCCTCACCGATCCGACGTTGTTCCCGTCCGCGACGAACAAGAGTCCGAACGACGGGGTCGATCCGCTGCTCGCGAGTAGCAACAATCTCTACGCCCCCGCGTTGACGACCGCCGACCTCGAAGGCCTCGAGGAGCGCTTCCCGCTCAACAGCCGCGTCGTCCGTGACGACTCGGGCGCGCTCGTCGAACAGGTGTACCGCGCGGGCGATCCGGAGCACGGGATCCCGCCCGGCCTGTACGCGCCCCAGCTGACCGCTGTCATCGAGCACCTCGAGCGTGCGATCACCGTTGCGCCCGAGCCGACCGCCAAGGCGCTCCGGCACCTGGTCCGCTACTACGAGACGGGCGCGGTCGAGGACTGGCGCGCGTTCAACATCGCGTGGGTCGAGGACAACGCGTCGGTCGTCGACCAGATCAACGGCTTCATCGAGGTCTACCTCGACGTCCGCGGCCAGAAGGGCTCGTGGGAAGCGGTCGTCAGCTTCGTCGACTTCGAGAAGACGGCGGCGATCGAGTCGCTCGCGTCGCGCGCGCAGTGGTTCGAGGACCGCATGCCGTGGGACGACGAGTTCAAGAAGGCGAACGTCAAGGGCATCACCGCGCGCGCGATCTCGGTCGTCACCGAGACCGGCGATTCGGGTCCGGTGACGCCGATCGGGATCAACCTGCCGAACGAGGCGGACATCCGGGAGCACTACGGCAGCAAGTCGGTCAACCTCGCCAACGTCGTCGCCGCGTACGACGCGATCCAGAGCGGCGGTTCGGTCGGCGAGTTCGCGTGGTCCGAGGATGAGGTCGCCCGCGCACGCCGCTGGGGCTCGATCTCCAGCGACATCCACACGAACTTGCACGAGGTGGTCGGTCACGCGTCCGGTCGCATCCGGCCCGAGATCAAGAACCCGGCATCCCGTCTGGGCCTCTACTACTCGACGCTCGAGGAGGGGCGCGCCGACCTGGTCGGCCTCTACTGGATCGCGGATCCGCAACTCGTCGAGATGGGGATCGTGCCGGACGCCGAAGCCGCGCTGGCCGAGTACGAGGGCTACGCCCGCAACGTGCTCGTGCAACTGCGTCGCGTCCCCAAGGGACATCGGCTCGAGGAGGACCACATGCGCAACCGACAGCTCGTGATCCACTGGCTGATCGCCAACACCGACGCGGTCGAAGTGCGCCAGCGCGACGGCAAGACGTACTACGTCGTGACCAGCGCCGAGGCGTTCCGCGCCGGCTGCGGGACGCTGTTGGCCGAGATCATGCGCATCAAGGCGACCGGCGACTTCAAGGCCGGCAAACAGCTCGTCGAGACCTACGGCTCTCGTGTCGATCCCCTGCTGCACGAGGAGGTCCTCGCGCGGATCGAGAAGCTCGGCCTGTCGTCGGTGACCGGCTTCGTCCAGCCCGAGATCGTGCCGGTCTCGGATCGGAGCGGGAAGACGGTGGACTACCGACTCCGATACCCGCGCGATCTGGCCGACCAGATGCTGCGCTGGAGTGGCAAGCGACCGTGAGTGCGCGCGGCCTCGTCGACCGGATCGGCGGGCCCGAGCGGCTGCGGACGATCCTCGATCGGTTCTACGCCCGGCTGGCGGTCGACCCGTTGGTCGGGTTCTTCTTCGCCGGGCGCGATCTCGACGCGATCGCGGCCGGGCAGTGGGCGTTCCTGATGCGCGCGTTCGGCGCCGTCGAGCGCTACCACGGCAAGAATCCCGCGTCCGCGCACCACGATCTCGCACCGATCCTGCGCGGACATTTCGACCGCAGACTCGTGATCCTGCGGGAACTCCTCCGTGACGAAGGGGTCGAAGCCGCCGACATCGACGCCTGGATCAAGGTCGAGGAGTCTTTTCGGCGCCGAATCGTGGCGGACGAACCCTCGCGCACCTGAGCTGGTAGAGTAGCCGGCGTCGCAACGACCCCCGGAAGAAGAGGCCCCATGAGATCACTCGCTCTCGCAGCGCTGAGCGCCCTCGTGTTCCCCGTTCTGCTACCTGCCCAGCAGTGGCGCTGGGAGGAGGTCGAGTCCGTCGGCGTCAAGTTCCTCGCCGTCGGGCGGCTCGAGCGCCTGCCGATGAAACTCGGCGAGAGCAGCCTGTACCATCGGGCGAGGCTGCGGCCGAAGGACATCGGCGACCACGTCAACGGACAGTACGTCTGGTACTGCGACATCTACGAGTTCCAGCCGGCGAAGGAGGGGGAGGACGAGGGACCTGACTTCAGCAAGAGCGGCCTGACCGAGGAGCAGCAGGAGATGCTCCGCAAGATGCTCGCGAACTCGTCGGCCAAGCGGCTCGCGACGTTCGAGGACTGGATCGATTCGCAGGAAGACGCGAAGGTCACGCAGCGCGGTCGGCAGCGCAAGGGATCGCTGCCGTTCAAGCACTGGAAGTGGATCCGCAACGGCCAGTGGTACCAGCCACAAGGCAAGATGTACGGCGAGGCCGCGGTCTACTCGTTCGAGGACCGCGAGGTCGCGCTCGTCATCGAGGTGCCGATCACCAAGCGATCCGGTACCAAGCCGAGTTCGAAGTGGGCCGGCTACATCAAGCGCATGATCACGAGCGGCCGTGTCCTCGAGGTCGACGAGGACGAGGACGACTCGAGCGCGAGCCGTGACAAGTTCGCCGACACGCCGGCGAAGCAGGCGGCACTCGACGCCGCGAAGGCCAACATCGCGGAGCTCAAGGGCTGGGACTACTTCACGACTCCGAACTACATCGTCCTCTACGCGTGGGACTTCGAGGATCCGGGTGACCGGGTCAAGGCGCGCAACGATGCGAAGTACTATTCGTCGCGGCTCGAGAAGATGCGCGAGCTCTACGAGGAGGAGTACGAACTCGACGAGACCGGCGTGTTCCCGGTGTTGCCCGATCCCGCGACCCTGCCCGGCGGCGGCCCCACGACGGGCGCGGAGAAGGAGGCCGATCCGCGCGAGTTCGCGAAGAAGCGGAAGGCCGACCTGCTCGCCAAGACCTCGAGCGGGGACGAAGGCGGCGGCGAAATCGAGATGCCGTACCCGGTGTTCCGACTCTGCGCGACCTACGACCAGTTCATGAAGTACGGTGGGTCACCGCGCGGCGTCGTCGGCTGGTTCTCGCCGATGAGCAAGGAGCTCGTCGTGTTCCTCGGCGGCGACAAGATGATGGGGAAGGGCGCGACCGAGACCGTGACCTACCACGAGGGTTGGCACCAGTACGCCGACCTCTACTTCAACGGTCCGACGACGAAGGGTGGGACGCTGCACCGCTGGTTCGACGAGGGCCACGGCGACTTCTTCGGTTCGTACCGCCTCGCCGGTAGCAAGTGGGTCTACGAAGGTTCGAAGATGCGCGCGGACGACGTCCGGCAGATGGTGCGCAAGAAGGACTACCAGCCGTTCGACCAGATCGTGACCTGGCACACGCGGCGCTTCTACGGGCCGAACGCGCCGTACTACTACGCGCAGGCCTATGCGATGATCGACTTCTTCCGCCGCGGCTCGCAGCTGGAACGGAACTGGGATCCGCGCTACGGCAAGATCCTCGAACGCTATCGCACGTCGATGCTGCTCTACGGGGACGACGACCAGGCCGTGAAGCACGCGTTCTTCGGCTTCACCGACGAGGACTGGCGGAAGCTCGAAGCCGACTGGGAAGCGTGGGTCGAGAGCCGCTACTACAAGACCGGCTAGTCGGCGGGCGCGACGTCGCCGGCCGGCGTCGCTACGATCGTCCAGATGAACGGGAAGAGTTCGAGCGTCGTCGCGTTCGTCGTCGGCCTGCTGGTCGGCGTGCTCGCGATGTTCGTGTTCACGTCGACGCCGAGTTCCGCACGACTCGTGGGGGACGCCTCGGTGCGCGAGGACGAGGAAGTCGTCGGTGTCTCGCCGCACGAGCGTTCGGCTACGAAGACTTCGACGACGGACGTCGATCCGATCGCTGACACGGCGGAGCGGCGCGATGTTGCGCGGCCCGACGCCCCGGACGAACGACTCGGAGTGCTCGTCTACGGCAGGATCCAGGATCGGTCGGGCGAGCCGGTTGACGCGTGGCTCCGTTTCACGCCAGACAATGGTGACGTCGTCCTAGGCCGGACCGAGGCCGGCAGCTACACCGCGCTCGGACTGCGCCCGGGTTCTGCGAAGCTCCGAGTGTCGGGCAGCGACATCATCTCGTTCGAGGAGCAGGTCGACATCGAGGCTGTCGCCACGCAGCGTCTCGACGTGACCGTCCAGCGCGCCCACTCGGTCGAGGTTGCGATCGTCACGCCCGCGGGTGAGCCGATCGAGGCCGCGCTGCGGGAGTCCGAACTCGCGCACCGAGTCGAGATCGGTGCGGTCGCGACCGAAGTGGCACCGACCGGTCACCTCCCCATGACCGACATGCGGGCGCACGCTCGCTTCGGGATCGGGCGGTGGGAGCCGGCCCGCGGGCTCGGGCGTTCGGGAGACAATTCGCTCGGACCGGAGGTCGTCGGGACCTTGCGCTTCGATCTGCCGCCGCCGATCTACGCGAGCGTCGTGCTCCGCCATCGGGTGCTCGGCACGAAGATCGTCGAACCCGGTGCGAAGCGCGTCTCGTTCGAGATCTCGCTGGACGATCTGCGCGCGAACCTGACGACGATTCGTTGCCGCGTCGTCGACGCGATGACGCTCGAACCCGTGGCGACGGCCCGCGTCGGCATCTCGGACCGCCAGTCGGGCGGTCCCGGCCAACCGGTTGGCGAGGACGGTCGCATCGTCATCGAGCACCAACCGAGTGGATTGCTCGAACTCGACGCGTACGCGAAGGGCTTCGAGCACTACCACCAGAACCTCCGACTCGAACCCGGTGAGAACGACCTCGGTGACATCCGCCTGGGAGAGGCTCGGGATGTCTCAATTCGTGTCGTGGACGGGAACGGCGAACCGGCTTCCGCGGTCGTTCGCTGGACGAACCTGGATCGCATGACGTTCCCGCAACCGCTGAACACCGGGCGCACGACATCGGGTGACGGCGATGGGCTCTACAAGCTCTGGGGGGTCGGCGCGGGCAACTACGTCGTGACCGCGAGCTCGAAGGATGCGGGCATGGGATACGCGCGCATCGACACGCGTTCGATCGAATCGAACCCGCTCGAGATCATGTTGCGTCCGGTCGTCGAGTGGACCGTCGATGCCAAGACGCTCGCGACCGGCCAGATGCGACTCGTCCAGGTCTTCGATCGTCAACGGACGCCGGTCTACGGGCGCTACGTCCGCGAACCGGCCGAGTGGCGCACCTCGCTGCCGGCGGGTGACTACGAGTTCGAGGTTCACGACGGCCTTCGCCTCGTCAAGAGCGGCCCACTGCGCGTCTCATCGGGCGCCATGGCCCGCATCGTGGTCGATTGAACCGAACGCCGTCGCCGACCTCTGGCACCTGGAATCGGCGCGCAATACCGTCGCGCCATGAGCGCTCCCGCTGACGCACGGATTCTGCTCGACGACCCGTTCGTCGAACTCGACCTGTTGGACGCCGGGATCGATCCGGCCGGCATGGACGCGCTGCGGCCGCGTCTGCTCGCGGCGCTCGAGGCGATGGCCGCTCTCGAAGGCGGGGCGATCGCGAACCCGTCCGAGCAGCGGATGGTCGGGCACTACTGGTTGCGGGCACCCGGGCTCGCGCCGTCGGACGAACTTTCGGTCTCGATCGCCGACACGCTGGCAGCGGTCGAGAAGTTCGCGGCTGGCGTGCGAAGCGGCGACATCGGGCCGCGCGACGGCGGTCGGCTCGACAAGTTGCTGCTCTGCGGTATCGGTGGTTCGTCGCTCGGACCGATGTTGCTCGCGGATTGTCTCGCCGATCCCGGCGACCCGATGCGGTTCTTCGCGCTCGACAACACCGATCCGGACGGGATCGCGCGCACCCTGGCAGAGGTCGGCGACCTGGCCAGCGCGCTGGTCCTCGTCGTCAGCAAGTCCGGCGGCACGCCGGAGACGCGCAACGGCATGCTCGAAGTCCGTGCGGCGTGCGAACGCGCCGGCGTCGACTTCGCGACGCGCGCGGTCGCGGTCACCGGCCAGGGCAGTGCGCTGTTCGAACAGGCCCGACGCGAGAAGTGGCTGGCGACGTTTCCGATGTGGGACTGGGTCGGCGGCCGCACGAGCGTGTGCTCGGCCGTCGGCATGTTGCCGGCTGCGCTGCTCGGGTTCGACACGCGCGGATTCCTCGCCGGTGCGGCCGCGATGGACGATCGGACCCGGGACCGCGATCCCGGCGCGAATCCGGCGGCGGCGCTCGCCGCGTTCTGGCACCTCGAGGGCGGCGGGCTCGGCACGCGCGACATGGTCGTGCTGCCGTACGCCGACCGGTTGCTGCTGTTATCGCGCTACCTGCAGCAGCTCGTCATGGAGTCGCTCGGCAAGCGGGAGGACCGCATGGGCAACGTCGTGCATCAGGGGCTGGCCGTGTACGGCAACAAGGGCTCGACCGACCAGCACGCCTACGTCCAGCAGTTGCGGGACGGGCTGCACAACTTCTTCGTCATGTTCGTCCGCGTGCTCGAGAACGGTGGCGGGACCGCGGTCGACGACGGCGTCGTGACCGGCGACTTCCTGAACGGCTTCTACCTCGGCACCCGACGCGCGCTCGCCGAAGGCGGCCGGCACAGCGCCACGCTCCACGTTCGCAGCGCCGACGCGCGCACGCTCGGTGCGCTGATCGCGTTGTTCGAACGCGCGGTCGGGGTCTATGCCGAGCTCGTCGACGTCAACGCCTACGACCAGCCCGGCGTCGAGGCCGGCAAGAAGGCGGCGAGCGAGGCTCTGGCGTTGCAGGCGCGGGTCGTCGGCGCGTTGGGTGCGGA
>JAGQQZ010000452.1 GCA_020425915.1 Planctomycetota bacterium
CTGACGATGATCGTCGACGGCCACACCGGCATCGAGCACACGTTCCCGGTCGAGATCGTCTACGACGACGTGCTACAGATGTGGAAGCCCGAGCCCGGCCGCGGACTCGCGTCGGTCGGCGTCGGGTACACACCGACGCTCAGCGTCGCCTACGGCGGACTCAGTGGTGAGTACTGGTGGTACCAGCACGACGAGCTGTGGAAGCACCCGCGGCTGCGCGGATTCGTGCCGCCCGAGGTCGTCATCCCGCGCGCGCGCCGTCGCATGATGGCGCCCGACGAGGACTACAACCACTTCCTCTGCGCGCGCATCTGCGAGCAGGCGATCGGTCTCGGTATCCCGGTGCAGCCGGGTGGTCATGGCCAGATGCAGGGCATCAACACGCATTGGGAGATCTGGATGATGACCCACGGCGGGATGTCGAACCTCGAAGCACTCTACTGCGGTACGCACAACGGCGCCCGGCACCTCGGTCTCGAGGGCGACCTCGGTTCGATCGAACCGGGCAAGCTCGCCGACCTGATCGTCATCGAGCGCGGCAAGGACCCCGCGAAGCAGATCCGAGACACCGAGGCGATCCAGTGGACGATCGCGAACGGGCGCGTGTTCGACGCG
This sequence comes from Planctomycetota bacterium, assembly GCA_020425915.1. Lineage (GTDB taxonomy): Bacteria > Planctomycetota > UBA1135 > UBA1135 > UBA2386 > JAGQQZ01. The sequence continues at coordinate 616 of JAGQQZ010000452.1, forward strand.
AAGTCGATGGCCGAGCGGATGTCGGACGGCACGCTCGGGCCGGCGCCGCAGTTCTTCTGGATGGCCGAGGGTTACTCGCCGTCCCGGGTGCCACCCGCGGTGGGTGGGTGCCACGGTTGCGGGCACCCGAACGCGTGCGGCTGGATGCGGCAGTGAACCGACCACTCGGGCCGGCCCACCGAGGGCATCAGGCGCCGGCCTGACGCCGCGCGAGGAACGCGCCGGTCATCGCGAGCAGGATGCCGACCAGGCCGATGCCCCACGGCGACAGCGCCGGGACGCTGGCCATGGACTCGAGTTGGCAGGTGGCGTCGCAGCCGTCGCCGTTCGTGTTGTTGCCGTCGTCGCACTGCTCACCGAGCCCGTCGACGACGCCGTTGCCGCAGAATTCTGGGGTGCAGGCTGCGCTGCATCCATCGCCGCCGGTCGTGTTGCCGTCGTCGCACAACTCGCCCGAGGAGACGTTGAGGGTGCTATCGCCGCATACGGCGAAAGTGCAGTCATCGTCGCAGGTCGCCGACTCCCCGGCGTCGTCGCACTGCTCGCCCGCATCGATGACGCCGTCGCCGCAAACTCCACCGAACACCGCGGCGACATGGCTCGAGGTGTTCGCGGCGGTGAAAACGAGCGGCAGCAGCAAGCACGCGATCGCGAGACAGAGGTTCTTCAAAACGGAGGACTCGGGACGAGGCATGGGCAGGGACTCCTGGGAGCGTGAGAGAAAGGAGGGAAAGGAGGGAAAGCGCGAGTGCGCGCCGCGCGAATCTACCGCGTTCGGTCGTCTGCGACAATCGAGCGAGTCAGCGGGGGGTTCGTGTCGAGGTCGCATCGCGAGTCGGATGCGGCGCGACGGATTCGACACTGCCGTGTTGCGCGACGACGACCTCGCCCCCTGGTCCGATCTGCAGGGTCTGCGGGACGCGGTACGCACGGTAGTTCCGGACGAATGCGCTCCGATCGACCGGGACGAAGACCGGGAAGGTGACCGTGTGCGTTTCGACGAAGCGAATCGTCGCCTCCTTGGGCTCGAGCGATACGCCGACGAAGCGCGATGAGGGATTTGCGGCGGCGGCCGCGTTCCAGGCCGGGACGGACTTCGCGCAGTGCGGGCACCTGGTCGAGAAGATCACGACGATGGTGGGCTCCGGCGAGTCGAACGCGACGGACTCGACGCGTTCCGAATCGATCGCGGCGACGTCGAACGGCGGCACCGTGTCGCCGACCGCGATCCGCGCGAGTTTCCCGCCGCTCGCGAGTGAAACGCGGAGCTGGTAGTTCTGCTGCGCGAGATAAAACGTCTGGGTCGTGATCAACACGAGCACGACGGTCAGCAGCGCGATCGGGGGCGACTCGAAGTTCCGGAACAGCCGGTCGTCGCGCCACGGTCGCGGGCCGAATCGAGCCGTCAGCATGACGAGCAAGAACCCTGCGAATCCGAGGTTGCGCGCCACTGACGGCCAGCCGACTCGCGTCGTCGCGACGGCCTCGGTGTAACAGCCGCATCCGACGTCGAGTCCGTTCATGACGCTGCTCGCGAGCACCATGCTGAAGAACACCAGCATCGCGACGCAACCGAACGTGCTCGTCCGGCGCGTGCGCGGCGCGATCATCCCGACGCCGATCGCCAACTCGCCGAGTAGGACGAGGACGGCGATCGTGGATACGAGTTCGTGCGGCAGCAGCCGGTAGTTCTCGACAGCCTCGCGGAACGCCGCGAGGTCGAGGAACTTCAGGATCGCGTTGACGGTGAGCAATCCTCCTGCCGCCGCGAGGATCCAACCACAGATGCGAGAGTAGGTCTTCATCGACGTCGAGGTCTCA
>JAGQQZ010000453.1 GCA_020425915.1 Planctomycetota bacterium
GAGCAGTGGATGCAGGACAGCCTGCCCTACTTCCACTGGCCCGGACAATCGGCGCTGACGTTGCAGTACCTGGCCCCGGCCCTGCAGCGTGTCGAGTGGGTGAAGAAGCACCGACGGATCTTCTTCATGCCGGCCTGGATCGACGCGTTCGTCAACGGGCACTCGTCGGTCGAGGCACTCGAGATCGTGCGTCGGTTCCTCGACGACAATCCGAACCTCCCGCACGACATCCGATTGAAGGTCCTACAGTCCTTCGACGGTTTGCAGCGCGCGGTACGAATCCGTGAGCGCTGGGGCTAGGAGATCTCCTAGTCACCGATCGTCGTGACGACGATGTCGCTGTGACTCAGCGGCAGATCCGCAGGCGAACTCGGATCGTCCACGAGCGCCTGCGCAGCGATCGAAGCGCCGATCAGGGCAGCATCGCAACCGAGCGAAACGACGTAGCACGCATTCCCCGCCACGGCCACGAATGCGACCGCGGCGACGATCGGGTCGGCGATGATCGCGAGTCCGAGCGCCGAGACCTGGGTTGGTGTCGACGTGAGTGAGAAGAGCATCACACCCGATCGATCTCCGTCCGTCCCCACGACCAAGGGCAGCGTCCGACCGATCCGCGGAAGCCCGACGCAATCGAGCGTCGGCGTCGCCGCTCCCCCACCGGAGAGCCCCACGTGCACGACGTCCCCAGCGACGCCCCGGCGGACGCTCTCGACGATCACGATGCCGGTCAGCGACTCACTGGGTGCGAGAGTGGCCTCCCAGGCGAACGCGACCGCGACGTCGACGGGTGACTCCACGGCGCCGAACGGCAAGGTGGAATCGGACAGAGGATCTCCCGAGGTGATGGTGGTCGCGACGTCCACCGGCGCGCCGATCTGGAAGGAGGACGAATCGACGGCCTCGATCGAGACGAATCCACCGCAGTCCTCTTCGTCGCCGACGAGGATTCGTCCCGGCGTGGAACACGGCAGCGTGTAGTCACCGAACTCGCCGCTCCCCATGTCGTTCAGGTCGGGGTTGGAGAATGCGTAGAGCCGAACCGCGAGAGGTACGGTGGTCACGTTGGTCAGCGTCAGGGTAGACGTCCACGCACCGGACTCAGGCCCTGTACTGACGACCGCATCGAGCCACACGATGTCGAAGGCACCGATCGAGTCCACGTCCGCGATCCGTTGCTCGACGAGCGAGGCGGTGTGGTGAGTCCGTAGATAGCCGCCGTTCCCCAAACCGTCGATCGCCCGACCGAACCCGCTGCCGACGATCGAATAGCACCAGTCGGCACCGAAGACGTGACTCTCCGCGCAGGGCGTGGCCGAGAACTCGACGGAGAACAGACCCGGCATGCTCCGCAGGTGCCGGATCAACTCCACGTTCGAGTCGACGACCCGGAACGACTGGGCCGCCAGCACGTGCACTGGAAGGGCGAAGTAGATGACTTGGATCGGGAATCGCATCGACGCCGCTGAGGCAACGGCGTCGTCGGATTCCGACCACGAAGACCCTCAGCCCTGCAGGATCTCGATGTCGTAGCCGTTCGGGTCCTTGACGAAGATGTAGTTCGATGCGCTCTCAGGCTTGCTGCGTCGATACCACCAGCCGTTGGCCTCTACACGTTCGACGACCGCGTCGAGGTCGTCGACGTGGAACGCCAAGTGCCCGAACTGATCGCCGAGTTCGTAGCCCCGTCCGTCGTGATTGTAGGTCAGTTCGATGTAGTAGCTCTCCCGCTCGTCGGTGAGGAACACGAGCGTCGCTTCGTCGCCGATGGGCTTGCGACGGACCTCGCGCAGCCCGAGGAATCCGGTGTAGAACGCCAGCGTTTCGTCGAGGTCACGGACGCGGATCATCGTGTGCGCCAATTGCATGACGACCAACATAGCTCGGTCGACGAACGTGCGTATGCTCTCGGCGTGACCAAGATCAGTTTCGCCAAGGACCCCGACGCGCTCGTCAAGTCGTCGGACACGGTCCTCGTCGTCGCGGCATCGTCCGTGTTCCAGAGCAAGAAGCTCCCGAAAGTGTTCGAGCCCGAGGTCCAGGCGCTGCTCGCACGCCTCGGGAAGAAGGTCGAGCCCGGTGATCGAGGTGCTGTCGGCAGCACGTTGACGCTGGCCAAGCCGGAAACCCTGAAGATCGGCGTACTGCCGGGCTCCGGAAGTCGCCACAACAGCCCGATGAGAGCGGATGCGATCTGGAACGTCGTGGCGAGTTCGGGGATCGCCAAAGCCAAGCGCGGCGGCATCGTACTGGTCGTGGAGAACGCCGATCACGCGCTGGCAGCCTGCAACGCGATCGCCCGCGGCACTCCGCTGTACTCCCGCAAGAAGAAGCCGACCGACGGGGCGCTGAGGATCTGCGTCATCGACAAGCGCGGCAAGCCGGTCCGGATCGGCAACGACGTCAAGGAGACCGTCAACACGTCCCGGGCGATCGCCGCGATGGTCGACACCCCACCGACGGATCTGAATCCGGAGGAGTACGCGAAGCAGGCGAAGGCGCTGTTGAGGGGGATTCCCAACGTCACCGTCAGGGAGATCCGAGGAGATGCCCTGCTGACGGAGAAGCTCGCCGGCGTGCACGCCGTCGGCCGCACGGCAGTCAAGGCGCCGCGAGTCCTGATCGCGAAATACACCCCACGAGGCGTAACCAAGGGCCGACACGTCTGCCTCGTCGGCAAGGGAATCACCTACGACACCGGCGGGTTGAACATCAAGATCAGCGGTGCGATGTCCACGATGAAGGGCGACATGGGCGGCTCCGCGGCGGTGCTCGGCGCCTTCCGCATCCTGGCGGCGACGCGCGCGGTCAAGCACCCGTTGAGCCTGGTCATGTGCATGGCCGAGAACGCGATCGGGCCGGACTCGTACAAGCCCGATGACATCCTGACGATGCACTCCGGGTTGACCGTGGAGATCAACAACACGGACGCCGAAGGACGCCTGCTGCTCGCCGACGGTGTCAGCTACGCCGCGCGCAAGCTCAAGGCCGACACGATCATCGACGCCGCGACCCTGACGGGAGCCCAGCTGATCGCCACGGGAACGATGCACGCCGCCGTGTTCTCCAACGACGAGAAGCTGGAATCGCTCGCGGTGACCTCCGGACGGCGCTCGGGTGATCTCTGCCACCCACTCCCGTTCGCGCCCGAGTTCTACAAGGCGGAGTTCGCGAGCCCGGTCGCGGACATGCGGAACTCCGTCAAGAACCGGATGAACGCCCAGTCGAGCTGCGCCGCGCAGTTCGTCTACTGGCACATCGAGGACACCGACGCGCGCTGGTGCCACATCGATCTCGCCGGCCCGGCGTTCCCGTCGAGCCGCGCTACCGGCTTCGGAGCGGCATTGATCGCGGAGATGGTGCGCGGGCTGAGCTGACGCTCCGCCTGCGCTCAGTCGCGGCCGGGGCGGCTCCCCACGGTTCGCTGCCCGGCCTGCGGGCGGACTCGCGACTCGCCCTGCTGCCCGTCGGCGCCACGTCGTTCGCGCACGTGCTCACGGACCCTCTGACGCTCTCGGGGGCCGACCCGACCGTCGCCGTTCTGGTCGGCACGCTCCTTCGGGTGTTCACCTGCCCTCGGGCTCCGCTCTCGGAGCTTCTCCACTCCTTCCTCACGGCGTTCGCGGCGCTCGTCCAGGCGCTCTCGCCGATCGTGTCGGTCCAGTTCACCATCCTGGTTGCGA
>JAGQQZ010000454.1 GCA_020425915.1 Planctomycetota bacterium
ACAACAAACGTATACATAAAAACTTACGACTACCCAACCCCCGGCGACCGGCGCCGGGGATTCGGACGCACGACGTGGCTCGCCAGATCGCGCGCACACGCCGAATGGGCCGCTCTCGAGTGGTTCGAGAATCAAGGCCTGGAGGGCGCCAGGGGGCTTCTGGTCGCCGAACGTCGCCGTTTCGGCGTGTTGCGTCGTGCCGTACTCGTCACCGAGGCGTGGCGGGGTCGCCCCGCGAACGAAGCGCTCGCGGCGATGTCGCGCGCCGACGGCGACGAACTCGTGGCCGCGATTCGCGCCAAGGTGGCCGAATGGCACGCCCGCGGGTTTCGGGACCGCAACCTCGACCTGCGCAACTTGCTCGTCCGACGGCTCGACGGCGTGTGGTCCGTGGTCAAGATCGACTCACCACGCTGGCGCCTGCGGTCCGGAGGTGCGCCGACCGACCGGCTCGCACGCTCCGACCGTGCGCGCCTCGACGCCGATCTGGCGACGATCGGGTACTGACGCCGCGCGTCAGAAGTCCTCGAGGCGCGGCTTCTGGTCCGGTGCCGGTCCGACGTCTCGCGCGATGCGCTCCAGACGACTCGGCACGAACACGTGCAGGTCGAGCGTGTCGTGCAGATCTCGCGCCTCGGTCATCGTCAGGAAGTAGCGGTACGCCGCCTGCGCCTTCGGCCAGTACTCCGGCCGCGCGCTCTCCGCCGCGCCGAAGCCGTCGAAGTAGAGGTTGCCGAGGTTCAGTACAGCGCGCGAGTTCCCGGGATCGATCGCGAGCACGCGATGGTAGTGGTCGCTCGCTTCGTCGAATCGACGTCGCTGCCACGCGATCGCCGCCCGGTCCATGAGCGCTTCGACGTCGTTCGGGTCGTTCGCGAGCATGTCCGCCAGCCACGGTTCCGCCTGGTCCAAGCGTCCCAGCGAGTACACCAGCAATCGCACGTAGGCGCGCTTCGCGGGAAGGTCGTTCGGCTCCAGCGCCAGGTACGCCGCATATCGGCTCGCGGCCTCCTCGGCTCGCCCCAGGCCTGCGAGCACTTCCGCGAGCTCCTTGTTCGCCGCAGCACATGTCGGCTGCGCGGCGACGGCGTGCTGCAACATGTCGAGCGCCTCGGACGTCCGGCCGATCGCGCGCAGCGCGATCGCCTTGTCGAGGTACGCGAGGTGGAAGGAACGGTCGCGCGCGATGGCCTCGTCGAGTTCAGGGATCTTCTCGGACGGCTCTTCGGTCAGTCGCGATCGCACGTACGGCACGATCGGAGATCGGCCGTCGTCCGGCAGACTCGAGTAGTAGCCCCGCATCGACGCCTCGATCTCGACCCCGACCTCCATCGCGGCATCCTGGTAGAGGACGTGGCCCGGGACGAACTCAGGGCACGCCTCGACGACGCGACGCAACAGGGGCACGGCGGGAAGGAACCGTCGTTGGCCGACGAGTGCCCGTGCGTGCTGGTACGCGGCGAGCGCCTCGGCGTCGTCACAAGCCTCGAACTCCGGCTTGGCTGGCTCGACCGACGGGCCGGACTGACAGCCCAGCAACGCCACGACCGATGCGACTGCGGCGATCCGCCTCACGGCACGCGGCGGAACATCCCGTCGCGAATCTCGACGGAGCCCAGGTCCTGCTTGGTGTCGCCCGTGTGCAGGGTGACGCGCTCGCCGCTCGCGTTCAGCGTCAGTTCGCTCCGACCGCCGAGCACGTCGAGCCGCAGCCGCTCGAACACCCAGAGCTCCGTCGCCCCGAGTTGGAATCGCATCGGCGTCCGACCCGGCACCTCGTCGACGAAGGTGTAGACCGCGCCGCCGTCCGGTCTCGGCGAGTGCTCGCGGCGCTGCGTCTGCGACCTCAGATGAGGCACGAACTCGTCGAAGAAGTTCGCGGTCATCGTGATCTCGAACCGATCCGCGGCGAGCGTCTGCGGCCTCGAGAACGGGGCGAGTAATCGCTGCTCCTCGCGCTTCAGCGCTTCGGGGTCCACCGGTGGACCACCGGCGCAGGCGCAGAGTCCGACGATGATCGCGAGCGTGACGGCGACGACGCCGCCACATCCTGGGGCCGTGGTTCTCATGAGAGCTCGTCCTGATTCCGGCGCCGCGACCATGTCGTGTCGCCCGCCGCGCGACCAATATCGACGAAGACTCGCGACGAATCCACGGCGCGCCCGGTATCGTGCCGACCATGGCGATGCAGGGAGGCGGGCCGCGGGCACGCCTGATACGCACGATCTTCGCGGTGACCGCAGGCTCGATGGTCGGTGGCTGTACCCTCCTCCCCGCCGAGTTCAACCTGTCGCCGATCTATCGCCACCGGATGGCGGAGGACGGGACGCTCCTCGAACTCGACTTCGCGTGGCCGATCGTCCACTACGAGCGCACGCCCGAGGGTGGCAGCGATTTCCGAATCCGGCCGATCTACCGAAGGGTCACCGAGCCCGACGACGAACCGGAGCTGACCGCCGCCGACGGCAACCCGGACTTCGGAATCGCGGCGACCGAGCACCAGTTCCTGTGGCCGTTCGGTCGCATCCGTAGCGACGACTCGCAGACGATGAGTCGGCTGTGGCCACTGTGGTGGCAGGTTTCTCGCTCGAACACGGACGGTCTGCGCGAGACCGACTGGTACGCGCTGTTCCCGTTCTTCTGGGGCGGATCGCGCGAGGACGGGGCCGAGAACTACTTCGCGCTGTTTCCGCTGTACGCCGACATCCCACAGTTCGTCACCTACGACCGAATGGTGATGCTGCTGTTCCCGCTGTACGTCGGGCTCGACAAGCAGGGCCGGAGCACGCACATGTTCCTCTGGCCGTTCACCGGGTTCTCGACCGGACCGGACGGCTATTGGCACCGCATCCTGCCGCTCTACTCGTGGGAATCGAAGGAGGAGCACCAACGCCTCTCGATCGCCTGGCCGTTCCTGCACTGGGGACGCGAGAACCTCGACACCGACGATCCGGTGACGCGCTACCTGGTCTGGCCGTTGTTCGGCCAGCAGTGGAGCGAATCCGGGCACATCAGCGGTTGGACCGCGTTGTGGCCGTTCTTCCAGTACATCTCGATCAAGGAACGGCTGACGCGACTCGATCTGTTCTGGCCGATCTTCCGCTTCGAGGAGGACCTGGCGCCGAGTTCGCAGCTGATGCGCTGGTGGGTGTTCCCGTTCGTCGCGCGCACGGTCACGGGGGACCAATGGGCGTGGAACTTCCTCTGGCCGTTGATCTGGCTGCGGGAGTACGCCGACCCGGACGGCGTCCAGACCCAGCGATGGATCGTCCCGTTCCTGACGCGCGTGCACCGTGACCGCAAGGACGGGACCGAGGACGACCTCACCCGGATCTGGCCGCTCTGGCATCACGAAACCACTCACGACGGTCGGTCGGAGTGGAGCGTGCTGTCGCTGTTGCTGTGGCGCGCCGGCAACACGTACGGGTTCTCGGAGGCCTACGACTTCCTCTGGACGCTCGCGAAGGGCAAGACGCGCGCGCCCGACGATCAGTCGGTCGAACTCGCCGCGAACCTCTACACGTCACGGACCCGCGGCGAGCGGACCCAGGCCAGCGTCCCGTTCCTGTTCAACTACGAATCCGACAGCCACGGTTCGACGCTGCGGCTGTTCCAGTTCCTGCCGATCCCGCTGTCGGGCGATGCGGAACCCGACGAGGTCGGCCCATGAAACTCCTCCAAGACGTCGGTGGACTGACGCGCGGATCGATCGACGGTGCCGGCTACACGGTCAATCTGCTGCTCCGGGCGATCCTGTCGATCCACTACCTGCCGCGGCGCCTGCGCTTCACGCTCGACATGGCGTTCGGCGCCGGCGTGCGCGCACTCCCGGTCGCGGCGATCGTCGCGCTGTTCGCGGGTGCGATCCTCGCGTTGCAGACAGGGATCGAGCTGAAGAAGTACGGGCAGAGCCCGCTGATCGGAACGATCACCGCGATCTCGATGTGCCGCGAGATGGGCCCCTTCATGACCGCGATCATCCTCGCGGCGATGGTCGGTTCGGCGATGGCGGCGGAACTCGGCACGATGACCGTCAACGAGGAGATCACGGCGCTCGACGTGATGTCGGTCGACTCGACCAACTACCTCGTGCTGCCGCGAGTGCTCGCGCTGACCGTGATGTGCCCGATGCTGACCGTGTTCTCGAACCTGGTCGGGATCGTCGGCAGCGGCTTCGTCGCCGAGACCCATCTCG
>JAGQQZ010000455.1 GCA_020425915.1 Planctomycetota bacterium
AGGAATGGCTGACGCGGAATCCCTGACAGGAATCCGAGGCCGTCGTCCACTTCTCCGCAACCGCCCACGATCCGATCCATGAACGCACGACTCCTTCGTCTCCTCGTCCCCGCCCTCGCCATCGCCGGGTTCGCCGCGCCGTCCCACGCCCAGCAGGACGCACCGACCGCGGAGGCCACGGACTCTGCACCGTCGCCGGCCGAGGCATCGAAGGCCGATGACCCGACGATCGTCTACACGGTCGATCTGCGCGGCACGTACATGGACCTCGCCGAGGCGGGCGGCGACCTGACTTCGCTCCTGATGGGCGGCGGACCGAGCAAGCCGAAGTCGTTCTACGACATGCTCGGGCAGATCGAGTCGCTCGCGAAGAAGGACGGCGACCGCGTGATGTTCGACCTGACCAACGACTTCACGCTCGATCTGCCGCAGCTCGCCGAGCTCGAGCGCGCGATGCGGACCGTGCGCAAGTCGGGGAAGAAGTGCATCGCCTACCTCGAGAACGCCGGACCGACCGAGTACCAGGTCGCCGCGCTCTGCGACGAGATCCTCATGGCCGATCTCGGCACGATCGATCTGCCATCGATCGCGATGTCGGTCACGTTCATGAAGGACGCCCTCGACCTGCTCGGCGTGAAGTTCGACGTGGTGCGCTGTGGTGACTTCAAGGGCGCGGTCGAGCCGTACGTGCTCTCGTCGATGAGCAAGCACCTGCGCGACCACTACTCGCGCATGCTCGAGCACCTCAACCACGACGTGGCTCGCCGCATCGCGACGCACCGCGACCTCGGCACCGCACGCGTGCGCGAACTGCAGGCGCAGCGGATGTTCTCGGCGCGTCAGGCGCTCGAGGCCGGCCTGATCGATCGCATCGTGCCGTGGCGCGGCGCGGACCACGCGCTCGGTGTCGCACTCGACGGCGCGAAGTTCGTCGAGCGCCCCGGGCTGCAGAAGGAGTCCAAGCGGAAGAACTTCAACCCGATGGCCTTCCTATCCCAGATGTTCAAGCAGACCGAGGAGGCGGAGGTCGAGGACGATTCGATCGTCGTCCTGCACCTGTCGGGCCAGATCGTCGACGGCAGCAAGGCGGTACCGGGCAGCATCGTGTCGGGCCCGACCGTGCAGTCGATCCAGAAGCTGATCGACAACGACGCGGTGAAGGGCGTCGTCGTGCGCGTCAACTCGCCCGGCGGATCGGCGACCGCGAGCGAGGCGATCCTCCTCGCGCTCCAGGACCTGTCGGCGAAGAAGCCGGTCGTCGTCTCGATGGGGCGACTCGCAGCGTCCGGCGGCTACTACGTGACCTGCCTCGGACGACCGATCCTGGCTGAAGCCGGCACGATCACGGGTTCGATCGGCGTGTTCGGCATGAAGCCTGCGTTCGGCGCCCTGATGCGTCGCATCGGCGTCCACGAGGAGATGATCGCGCTCGACGAAGCGGCGAAGATGATGTCGATGTCCGAGAACTGGTCCGACGAGCAGAAGGCGCTCGTGCAGAACCACGTCGACGAGATCTACGACGTCTTCGTCGGTCACGTCGCGCAGTCGCGCGGCATGCCCGCCAACGACGTGCTGAAGATCGCCGGCGGTCGTGTCTGGTCGGGCGAGCAGGCCGTCGCCAACGGACTGGTCGACAAGATCGGTGGGCTCGAGGACGCGATCGGCATGATCGCGAAGGAAGCGGGCATCGAGGACTACGAGGTCGAACACCGCCCGAGTCCGCGGAACTTCATGGACGCCTTCGCCGAGGAATTGATGAACGTCCGGATCGGGCTCGACGACTCGATCGAGCGGGCCGCGATCAAGCGCCTCAACCTGGACTCCGCGCTCCGCATCGTGCTCGACGCGCTGCAGAACGAGCAGCCGACCCGTGTCTGGGCACTGATGCCCGAGCCGCTGACGATTCGCTGAGGCCGGCACTCGACGCCGTGCTCAGGGGGCTTCGAGCCCGCGCGACGGGGGGCTCGAGGCGGTCCGCAGCGCCCGGGTCGAGCCCCGATTCCGGACCATCGCTCAGCCCCCCGGCGCGGAACGGCCGATAACCAGGTCGTGGCCGTAATCCCACCAGATCCGGAAGCCATCCGCGCAGCGATGGCCGAGCCGCCGAAGCCGAGCGGCATGCGGCTGTTCGGCCTGTTCGGCCTGTTGATCGTCTGCTTCGTCGCGGGCTCGCTGCTCGTCCCGAACGGCGACGACACGCCTGCTCGGCGGACGGGCCCCGACGGCGAGACGACGTTCGTCGACTTCTACAACCACCCCGTCGGGTTCCGGATGCTCGTCCCGCTCGCTCGTTCGACGCGCACGGGCCACGGCAGCTGGTTCGAGACCACGATCTCGTTCGGCTACTCGGTCGCACGCGAGGACACCGACACCGCACGCGCTCAGATCCGCGAGCACTTCAACGCGGCTGGCGATCGCATCAAGAAGATGCTGAGCCAGCACGAGCGGATGGACTACGTGAACGACATCGACAGCATCACGTCCGACATCAAGGAGACGCTCAACGACGAGCTGTTCCCGGACGGGATCGCCAAGGTCGAGACCGTGAGCTGGGATCGGTTCGAGTTCCGGTCGTCGCC
>JAGQQZ010000456.1 GCA_020425915.1 Planctomycetota bacterium
CTCGAAGCCGGCGTCGAACTGCTGCGAGCGCTCACCGACGGCAAGGTCTACCTGACGCTTCCCGGCAGCGGCGGCGGCGAACTCGACAGTCTCCCGGGCGTCGAGGTCCACCGATTCCGCGGGCCGCACCCGGCCGGTCTGGTCGGCACGCACATCCACGAGATCGCCCCGCTGAAGGCCGATCAAACGGCCTGGTACCTGAAGGCCGGTGAACTCGCGCTGCTCGGCGAGTGGGTGCTGAGCGGTCGCTATCCGACGCACCGCACGGTGGCCGTGGCCGGCAGCCGCGCGCCGCGACGACAGTACTTCCGGGTCCGCCACGGCGCGGCGCTGATGACGCTGACCGGCGGGCAGCCGCTCGGTGACGACGTCCGGGTGATCCGTGGGACCGTGCTGAACGGTGACGCTGTCGGCGGCGACGGCTTCCTCGGGTTCTACACCTGGACCGTGACGGCGATCGACGAGGGCGCGGATCGCCGCGACATGTTCGGCTGGGCTCTGCCGCAGTTCGGCAAGCTCAGCGCGTCGCGCGCGGTGTTCTCCTGGCTGATGCCGAAGAAGGCCTACGACGCGGACGCCCGACTCAACGGTGGTCCGCGCGCGGTGGTGAACATCGGCGCCTGGGAGAGCGTCACGCCGCTCGACATCCATCCGACGTTCCTGACGCGTGCGATTCGGGCAGGGGATCTCGACGAGGCACTCCAGCTCGGTCTGCTCGAGGTCACCGAAGAAGACGTCGCACTCTGCACCTTCGCCGACCCGTGCAAGATCGAGGTCGGTGAGATCATCCGCGAAGGCCTCGACCTCTACGAAGAAGAGGCCTGATACCCGATGAACTTCCTCCGCAAGATCGTCGACAGTGGCCGCAAGCTCTATCACGAGCCCGGCTCGAAGTTCCACAAGCTCTGGCCGATGTTCGACGCGGCCGAGACGTTCCTGTTCGCGCCGTCGACCACGGCGCCGAAGAACGGGCCGCACGTCCGCGACTACATCGACCTGAAGCGCACGATGACGATGGTCATCTACGCGCTGCTGCCGTGCCTGGTCTGGTCGATCTACAACACCGGTTGGCAGCACTTCCACGCGCTGGCGACGAACGCCGAGGCCGCGAAGGCGCTCACCAGTGACGGCTACACGGCCGGTTGGCTGCAAGGGCTCCTGTTCGGCTCCGCGTATGCGCCGAACGTCGCCGCGCCGTCGCTGATGGACATCGTCGTGTTCGGCCTCGACCAGATGCTGCCGATCCTGTTCGTCAGCTACTTCGTCGGGCTGAACATCGAGGCGCTGTTCTCGGTGTTGCGCAAGGAGGAGGTGTCGGAGGGCTATCTCGTCTCGGGGATGCTGATCGCGCTGATCGTGCCCCCGTCGATCCCGCTCTGGCAGCTCGCGATCGCGGTCGCCTTCTCGGTCGTGCTGTGCAAGGAAGTGTTCGGCGGAACCGGCATGAACATCTTCAACGTCGCGATGATGGCGCGTGCGTTCCTGTTCTTCGCCTACGCCGGGCAGATGAGTGGCGACAAGGTCTGGGTCGCGGGCAACGGCGCCGGCAACCTCATCGACGGCTACTCGTCGCCGACCGCGCTCGCCGCGGCGGCCAATGCCGAGTTGACGTCCAACACGCTCGCGCCGGTCGCCGGGCACCACGTCGAGAGTGCGGCCGCCGCGATCCAGCAGGCCGGCTACTCGTGGTCGGACCTGTTCTTCGGCTTCGTCCCCGGCAGCGCCGGCGAGACCAGCGCGTTCTGCATCCTGATCGGGGCGGCGATCCTGATCCTGACCGGGATCGGCTCGTGGCGCACGATGCTGGCTGGCGTGCTCGGACTCGCTGCGACCACGCTGCTGATCCAGGGTCTGCACGGCACCGAGGACGGGATCTTCGGCCTGCCGATCCAGTACCACCTCGTCTGCGGCGGTTTCCTGTTCGGTCTCGTGTTCATGGCGACCGACCCGGTCACCTGCCCGGAGACCGACCGGGGCAAGTGGATCTACGGTTTCCTGATCGGCGCGCTCACCGTGCTCGTGCGCTGCGTCAACCCGGCGTACCCGGAAGGGATGATGCTCGCCGTGCTGCTGATGAACGCGTTCGCTCCGACGATCGACCACTTCGTCGTGCAGGCCAACATTCGTCGGAGGAAGGCCCGCCTTGGATAAGAACAGCAACCAATTCGTCGTCGTCTTCCAGGCGGTCGTCTGCGTGGTCCTCGCGGTGTTGCTCGCCGCGACCTACAACGGTCTGAAGGACGACATCGAGGCCAACGAGGCGTTCGACAAGCAGAAGAACATTCTCAAGGCCGTCGGTCTCTGGGATCCGCGGACCCAGGCCGACAAGTCGCGCAAGGAGCTCGAGGCGTTGTTCGCGAACTCGGTCAAGGCCGACGTGCTCGAGGTCAAGCGCGGCATCGTCGAGCAGCAGGTCAAGCGCGCCGGCAAGGTCGAGGTCGACAAGGTCGAACGCGTCCAGGACGTCGTCAAGACCGACATCGAGTACGCGAACCTCAAGGAAGCGCTGCGGCAGGAGTCGAAGAAGCCGAAGGACCAGCGGCGCGAACTCGTGCCCTTCTTCACGCGCGTCGACGACGCCGGCAAGCCGGTCGGATTCTGCATTCCGATCTCGGGCTACGGGTTGTGGTCGACGCTCTACGGCTATCTCGCGCTCGAGTCGGACGGCAACCACGTCAAGGGCATCACGTTCTACAAGCACGGCGAGACGCCGGGGCTCGGCGGTGAAGTCGAGAATCCGGGTTGGCAGGCGTCGTGGGCCGACGGCAAGCGTGTGCTCGACGATTCGGGCAACGTCGTCGGCGTCGAGGTCAAGAAGGGCGGGGCGCCGGCGGGCGATCCCCACGCCGTCGACGGCCTGTCGGGCGCGACGATCACGAGCGACGGAGTCACGAAGTTCGTCAAGCACGACCTCGAGACCTACGAACCGTACCTCCGCAAGGTGAGGAGCTGACATGACCGCAACCGTCGATGCTCCGGTCCAAGAGACCGTCGAGAAGCAGCCACTGTTCGGCAAGAAGGAGAAGCGGGCCGTCCTCGATCCGCTCTGGGACGACAACCCGATCTCGTTACAGGTGCTCGGCATCTGCTCCGCGCTCGCGGTCACGCTGAAGCTGGCGCCCACCCTGATCATGTGCGCGGCCGTCATCTTCGTCGTGTCGATGAGCAACACGATCATCTCGTTGTTGCGCAACCTGATCCCGAACAAGATCCGGATCATCGTCATGCTGACGGTGATCGCGAGTCTCGTCGCGGTCGTCGACACGATGCTCAAGGCCTATGCGTTCGAGCTCAGCAAGGCGCTGTCCGTGTTCGTCGGACTGATCGTCACGAACTGCATCGTCATGGGCCGTGCCGAGGCGTTCGCGATGGCGAACCCCCCGTTCCGCAGCTTCCTCGACGGCCTCGGCAACGCGCTGGGCTACTCGTGGATCCTGATCGTCGTCGCGACGTTCCGTGAACTGCTCGGTGCCGGTGAGATCCTCGGAGTGCAGGTGATCCCGGCGAGCTGGTATGCGGCCGAAGGCGGCTTCTTCTACGACAACGGCCTCATGGTGCTCGCGCCCGGGGCGTTCATCCTGCTCGGCATCGTGATCTGGGTGCAGCGGGCCATCTCTGGCTACTCGGAGGCGAACTGATGAGTGCTTACCTGCTCGCCGAGACCGGCCTCTGGTCGCTCGCGATCAAGTCGGTGTTCGTCGAGAACATCCTGCTCGCGTACTTCCTCGGCATGTGTTCGTACCTCGCGGTCTCCAAGCGGGTCGACACGGCGATCGGTCTCGGCATCGCGGTCGTGTTCGTCGAGACGATCACGGTGCCCGCGAACTGGGCGATCGAGAACTACGTTCTCGCCGAGGGCGCGCTGTCGTGGGCCGGGATCGAAGGGACCGACCTGCGGTAC
>JAGQQZ010000457.1 GCA_020425915.1 Planctomycetota bacterium
CATCGGGTCGGTGAGCAGGTAGACCCAGTAGCGTGCGCTGACGAGCCCGGGGAACGCGATCCGGCCGGATGCGTCCGTGCGACCGCGCTCGTGGACCTTGCCGTCGAGCGTGCGGAACAGGAACGGCATCCCGGGGATCGGCGTGCCGTCGCCGTCCACGACCGTGCAACCGAACGAGCCGCGCCGGGTCAGCAGGATGTCGCCGATCTCGTCGCGGTCCGCCGTGAGTTCGACCGGATCGTATTCGGGGTGTTCGGCGCGGAGCTTCCCCGAAATGCGGTCGCTCGGGCGCGCGATGCGGAACGAGCCGTCTGCTCGCGTCTGGTTGCGGCACACCGGCTTCGGCGTCTCGAACCAGCCGTCGGTCCGCATCAGGAGCTCGACGCCGGGGATCGGCCGCTTCGTCTCCGCGTCGATGACGCGACCCGAGGTCGTGCGCTCCGCGATGCGCTCGGCGAGCTGCAGGTCGACGTCGAAACGCACGCGCAGCACGGCGTCGCGCACGACCTCGAAGTCCTGGCGCAGCACGTGGCTCTCGATCGACGCGCGCGGACCGAACGTGCTGTTGCCGTGGCCCGGACAATCGACGCTGACGCGGAGTGGGATTCCCTCGACCGCGCGGATGTCGGCCGAGAACGACCCGTCGGTCCCGCGAACTTCGCGCAGCGCCATCCGCGAGCGGTAGCCGTTCGGGTCGGACTCGGAGCTCCAGCTGTTCCAGGCGCTCACGCGGAACATCGATACGGGCGCGCCGGTCTCGTCGACGACTTCGACCTCGAGGCGGACCGGGAGCAAGCGCTGCATGACGATCACCGGTTCGGCGTCGACGTCCCAACGGGTCTCCGCTTCGACCGCGACATACTCGTCGTGGAGCGGTTCGCCGAGCTCGACGAGGCCGCTGTGGAACGAGAGGCCGACCGAAGCCGGCTCGGGCAGCATGAACCTCCCGTCCCTGTCGGTCCGCGCGTCGCGCGCGCGGGCCTTCGCCGGTTCGTGCTGCTTCATCGCCCGGTACCAACCGAGGCTGCCGAGGTAGACCGTGGCGTCGCGGACCGGATCACCGTCCGTGTCGACCACGCGTCCCGAGATGCCTGGCGGTGTCGTGACTCCGGTCGGAACCTCGACGCGAACGGTGCCTGGTTCCGACTCGGTCGCGGAGTCGGCGAAGATCGACGTGACTTCACCGTGCCGTTCGAAGCTGGGCAGCGCGGGTGGCCGCGCATCGAACGCGAACCACCCGCCGACCGACAACGCGACGAGGACCAGAGCCGCGGCGGTCCAGCGGATCGCGTGCGTCATCGAGAACAGCGCCGCGGTCTGCGGCAGCACGAGCGGCGCGAGTGCCGTGACCCACGCCCTGCGGTCGCCATGCTTCGAGTCGAGTTCGGTGCGGAGCTGTTCGAGCGCGCGCCGCGTGCGCGAACGGACCGTGTTGACCGGGATCCCGAGCCGTTTCGCGACGTCGCGCGGCGGCAGGTCTTCGTAGAAGCGCAGCACGACGACGTCGCGCAATCCGGCCGGCAATGCGTTGACGGCGTCGGCGAGCATCCGCTGCATCTCGGCGCGTTGCACGAGGTCGGCGGCCGAGGCGACTTCGTCCGCGCGTGCGACGAGCGCCTCGCGCCGGCGGCGTCGACTCTCGCCGCGTTGACGGAACGCCGCGATCTTGCGGGTCACGCCGCCCAGCCATCGTCGGTCGACGTCGTCCGGAGCGGTCGCGGACGTCGCCGCGATCAGGACGTCCTGGGCGACGTCGTCGGCATCGTCCGGGCCGACGAGTCGGGTCGCGAGTTGGCGGAGGAAGTGGGTCTCCGCGAGAAGGGTCGAGGCGTCGATCGGGTTGGATTCGGTCATCGAGAGGGGTCTTGCCGTCGATCCCGGAATCGATCCCTCGAAAGGAGTTCTTTTTCCGCGGCCGCGCAGCGGGACGCCACAATCTACCGCCGATCGGCCCGTACAGCCGAACGCGACACGCTGGCCGAGCCAGGTGCCGCGTCTCGCGGGCGGGAATCGGCCTCTACATGACCGGTTCGATGCCGAGCTCGCCGAACTTCTTCGCCGCGAAGTTCTCGCGGAACATGTCGCGCAGCTTGTTGGCAGCCTGGTCGTACGCGGCCTTGTCGGCCCACGTGTTCCGCGGGTCGAGGATCTCGGCCGGCACGCCCGGGCAGCTCTTCGGCATCCGCATGTTGAACACCGGGTGCGTCTCGAACTCGACCTTGTCCTCGTCGAGATCGCCGGCGAGGGCGGCGTCGAGCAGGGCCCGCGTGTGCTTGATCGAGATCCGCTTGCCGACGCCGTAGGGTCCGCCACCCCAGCCGGTGTTCAGCAGGATGCAGCGCGTCTTGTGCTGCTCCATCTTCTCGGCGAGGAGCTTGGCGTAGACGCTCGGGAACTGCGCCATGAACGGGGCGCCGAAGCACGCGCTGAACGCGGCCTTCGGCTCGGTCACGCCCACCTCGGTGCCGGCGAGCTTCGCGGTGAAGCCCGAGACGAAGTGGTACATGACTTCCTTCGGCGTGAGAACCGCGACCGGCGGCAGCACGCCGAACGCATCGGCGGTGAGCAGCACGATCGTCTCCGGGTGCGGCCCACGCGCGCCCTCCATGACGTTCGGATTGCAGCTCAGCGGATACGAGAACCGCGTGTTCTCGGTGATCGAACCGTCCGTCAGGTCGAACTCCTGCGGATCGGTGTCCTCGATCCGCTTCCCGGGCAGCGGCGGCACGTTCTCGATCAGCG
>JAGQQZ010000458.1 GCA_020425915.1 Planctomycetota bacterium
GACCGGGCGTACGATCGCGGCGCGGAACTCTCGATCCTCAGCCTCGCGCCGCTCGAGCGGTTCGGCTGGTTCCGTGACGTCGACTACGCCGCGTTCCGCGACGACTACTTCGAGACCCAGGACGTCCACCGCGACAAGCCGTTGCACTTCCTCGACCAGGCAGCGTTCCGGATCGCCGTGCACGATCGTCTCGTCGGTTTCGACGACGAGGAGCGCTCACGAACGGCGCAGCGCGCGCTCGCGGGTCTGCCCGGCGAGCCGAAGTTCGAAGTGTTGCGGGACATCGTCGCCGTGCTCGACATCTTCGAGACGCTGGGGCTCGACGAGCTCGGAGACGAGTTGCGGCCGTTCGTACATCGAGCGTTGTTGGCGGTCTGGACCGGACGGCCCGGCGCTCGTTCTGCCTGCTTCGCGCCCGGCCCGGACAGCATCGATCGCGACGAGAACGGCGTGCCGAACGAGAAACGACTGACGTTCGTGTGGCTCGATTCGACCGACATGGCGATTCGCCTGCTCGCGCGGTTCGGCGTGCCGGACGGCGTCGACTTGCGCGCGCTCGACCGTTACCTGGCCGAGATGTCGCAGCGGTACGGGATGTCGAATCCCCGCGGGGACCACGTCTTGGCGGCGGCCGCTCGATCACGCGTGCACGCGTTGCCGGAATGGCCCGGTGACACACCCGTCTCGGTCGGTGGCCTGATCCTCGACTACCGCCTCGTGATCGGCGCGCTGCTCACCGTCGCGCTCTGCCTCCTCGTCACATCCCGCGCACCCCGCGAACTCGCGGCCGCCAAGCCGCGCGAAAAGCCCTCGTCGGTCGGGTAACGTCGCGCGGGATGAGCCTCTGCGATCTGCGTGACCAGCTCGGCGCCCTCGATCGAGAACTGATCGAGCTGGTCGCGAAGCGCCAGCAGCTCGCCGCCGCGATCGGACGCGAGAAGCGTCGGGTCGGCGTTCCGGTCCGAGACTTCCAGCAGGAGCGCGACGTGCTCGAGCGGGCGCGTCGCATCGCCGCGGAGTCGGGGGTGTCGCCGACGATCGCCGAGGAACTCATGCTCTGCTTGATCCGTGCGTCGCTGACGGCGCAGGAACAGCAGGACGTCCAGCGCAGCGGTGGCGGGAGCGGCAAGCGCGCGCTCGTGATCGGTGGGGCCGGACGGCTGGGATCCTGGTTCGCGCGATTCCTGGCTGCGCAGGGATTCGACGTCGAGGTCGCGGACCCAGCCGGGCCGCTCGAGGGGTTCGCGCATCGTGCCGACTGGAACGCGGGTGCGGTCGACCACGATCTGGTCGTCGTCGCCGCGCCGCTCGGGGCGACCGACGGCGTGTTGCTCGAACTGGCCGGCCGCCGACCGACCGGTGTGGTGTTCGACGTGGGATCGATCAAGCGCCCGTTGGCAGCCGGGCATCGCGCGCTGCGGGACGCCGGCGTCCGTACTACGTCGATCCACCCGATGTTCGGTCCCGACACCGACCTGCTGTCCGGTCGCCACGTGATCCTCGTCGATCTCGGCGACGACGATGCGAACGCGGTCGCGCGCGAGCTGTTCGGATCGACGATGGCGACCATGCTCACGATGGACGTCGAGCGACACGACGAGCTGATCGCGTTCGTCCTGGGTCTGTCCCACGCGACCAACATCGCGTTCTTCACGGCGCTCGCGGAGAGCGGGGAGGCGTCGACCCAGCTCGCCGACATGTCGAGTTCGACGTTCGACGCGCAACTGGCCGTCGCGCAGCGCGTCGCGGCCGAGAGCCCGGAGCTCTACTTCGAGATCCAGGCCCGCAACGAGTTCGCGCCCGGTGCGCTCGATGCGCTTGCCCGTTCCGTCGACAAGATTCGGTCCTGTGTCCGCGATGACGACGCCGATGCGTTTCGCCGGCTCATGGAAGCGGGTCATGCCTACCTGAGTCGACGCGTCGCCCGCGGGTGACCGATCCGGACGGGCGGGGGCAGCGGGCGACCGGGCGGTGGGGCATAATCCCGCGCATGAAAGCACTCCTGACGACCCTCGCACTCGGTTCGATGCTCTTCCTTCCGTCCTGCTCGGAATCCAGCGCCGCCACGAAGCAGGAAGCCGCGATGGAGGAGTCCATCGGGCTCATGGACCGGATGGCGGATGAACTCACGAAGATCAAGGATTCGGAGAGCGCCAAGGCCGGCATGGCGGAGATCGAGAAGATCGTCGACGAGATGGCCGAGGTCATGGGGCGCGCCAAGGACCTCGGCGAACCGATCGAGGCGCTGAGCAAGAAGTTCGCGCCGCAGCTGAAGGCCGCTCAGCAGAAGATCACCCAGGCGATGATGGCGATGGTGATGAACCCTGAGGTTCAGCCCGTGCTGGAGGAGTTCCAGAAGAAGATGGCGAAGCTGAAGGACGTCATGCCGAAGTGATCGGCTCACGACGCGCATTCGGTATGAAGCCCACGCGGAAGGACGGTCTGTTCCTCTGGAACGTCTACCAGCCCGACCGGCGGATCGACTTCAACGGCTTCTACTGGGCGCGGCACGGCGGCGTGCTCGTCGATCCGATGCCACTCTCCGACACCGCGATCGCCTGGCTGCGCGAGCACGGTGGTGTGCGCTGGATCGTCGTCACCAACGCGGACCACGTGCGTGCCGCACCGGAACTTCGAGCGGCGTTCGGCGCGCGCGTGCTCGCGCCGGAGACGGACCGTGCGGTCCTCGAAGCGAGCCAGGCCGACGCCTGGTTCGGCGAGACCACGCCGCTTCCTGCCGAACTCGCGATGACCACCGAGGTCCGCTGGCTGCACGGCGGCAAGACCGGCGCGGAGGCCGTGCTCTACTTCCGCCCGTTGCGCGCGATCCTGTTCGGCGACGCGGTGCGATCGCACGAAATCGGCCGCCTGCGCCTGCTGCCGGACGCGAAGGTCGCCGACCGCGCGCGACTGATCGCGGACGTGCGCTCGCTGGCAGACCTCGAATTCGACGCGATCCTGCTCGGTGACGGTGACTGCCTGTTCACCGGCGCGCGTCGAGCGTTCGACGAGTTGCTCGCGACGCTCGCCTGATCGACTAGACGCCGATCGTGCAGGCGAGCGTGTCGGACGTCGCGACCCAGTCGTTCCAGCACGGTGGCACGATCCCGCACTGCGTGTGGACCGTGATCCACTGCGCGTAGAACACGCCGCCGTTCAGCGCGGGAGAGTTCGGGATCGGCAACGTGAGCAAGTCGATGTAGGTGCCGTGGCCCTCGGGTGCCGCCCAGACGATGTCGTGCCGCGCGAGCAGGATGCAGTTCGCCGGTTGCGCCGGGAACATCGTCGTCGGGATCGGCGACGGCGAGATCACGTTGAAGCCGATCACGAGATACGGCCGTAGCATCAACGTCCCGAGCATGTTCGGTCCCGTGTACGAGATCGAGAAATTCTGGTTGCCGAGCTGCGGCAATCCCTGGTGGTGGATCGTCGGTGTCCCGTTCGGTGTCGTACACGAGGTCGTGATCGTCGAGATCGATGCCGCCTGGGCGATGGCGATCGACGGGAGGACGGCGAACGCGAGGGCGAAGCCAGGGAGACGGATCATGGTCGGGAGCCTCGGGTGACTGGGGAAGAACGGCGTGAGGATACACGGTTCGCTCGGGAATAGGCGCCCGGAGCGTTCGCGTGGACGTGTTCGGGCGATTCTCCGCTCAGCGCGTGTTCGTCTCCTGCGCGGTGAACGTCGCCGTCGGCCGCTCCTGCCGCGCCAGTTCGATCTCGACGTCGGGCCACGCAGTCAGCGCACGACGCGCGGCCCCGACCGCGAGATCGGCCGTGTTGTTCGCCTGGCTGACGTGCGCGACGAACACGTGCCGCAGCCGCGGTCCGGCGAGCGTCGCGAGCAGCTCGCTCGCTTGGTGGTTGCCGAGGTGGCCGCGGTCGCTCGCGATTCGGCGCTTGAGCATCGGTGGATAGTCACCACTCGCCAGGAGTTCGGAGTCGTAGTTGAACTCCAGGTAGAGCACGTCGCAGTCGGTCAGCAGCTCGCGGATCGTGCCCTCGGGTGCGCCGAGATCGGTCGCGTGTCCGTAGCGCGTCGAGCCGGCCTCGACGAGGAGCGCGACCGTGTCGGGCGCGTCGTGCGGAACCGGCACCGGCAACACGCGGACGCCGTCGGCGGGTTCGAACCACCGTTCGGGCACCACGCGCGTGATCCGCTTGTGGCATTCGGTGCCGAGCGCGCGGGCCGTGCGACGCACGGCGAACACTCGGGCCTTGTTCCTCCGGCAGAAGTCGGTCGCGCCTCGGATGTGATCGCGGTGA
>JAGQQZ010000459.1 GCA_020425915.1 Planctomycetota bacterium
GTGGCGAACGAAGAAGCACTCGTCGCCCGGGACCGTGTGCCGGCGACAATCGGAATGCGGACAGCGTTGGGGCGTGAACATCGCGATCTACCCCCAATCGAGGAGGGCCTCCGACGTTCAGTGCCACTGAATCGCGAACGGTAACGCTGCCCGAGCGACATCTCGCGCCACCGCGCCCACAGCGAAGTAGGTCAGTTCAGTAGCGATTGACTTCTACTGCCCAGGCGACGGGATACTCCCAAACCACATTCCCAAACCGATCGAACTCCCTCACCTTCCCATCCTCCGCCACCACCGTATTCCCATTCGGCAACCGATCCGCATCACTCGGGTTCGACAACCCCGTGATCTCGAACACGATCTTCCCCTCCCGATCCACCTCGAACACCCGATGCGACGAACGACGCTGCGTGATCAACGTGTTCCCATTCGGCAGTCGATCCGCATCCCACACACCCTCGAGATCCTCCTGCGACCACACGATCTCGCCGGCCCGATCCACCTCGATGACGCGATCGCGCTTGCCATCGGCGATCAACGTGTTTCCGTTCGGCAGGCGTTCGACGTCGAGCGGTTTGACGCCGTCATCGAACGTCCAGACGATCTGTCCTGACCGGTCGACCTCGATGACGCGATTGCCATAGGTGTCGGCGATCAGCGTGTTGCCGTTCGGCAGGCGGTCGGCGTCGTACGGATTCTTGAGCTTCTCGAACGACCAGACTTCCTTTCTGTCACGCGTCATCTCGACGACCCGGCCGAGCGCGAATTCGACGACGAGGAGGTTGCCGTTGTCGAGACACTCCGCGTCCCAGACGCCGTACATGTCGTCGAGTCGGAACACGACTCGCTGCTGGTCGTCGAGTTCGAAGACGGCGTTCTCCGAGTAGTCCGCGACGAGCGTGAAACCCCAGAGCGCCCCACCTCCGACGCCGAACTCGATCCGCTTCACCTCCGACAACGGCACGACCGCGGCGCCGACTCCGGGCAACAGGAATCCGAGGCGCTGTCGATCTGCTGCACCGAGATGCACGAGCAGGCGCTCCCCGGTGACCAGATCGAGCCGCGTGAACAACTCGTCGCTGCGTGATCCAGTCTGCGGACGTCGGAACAGGAGGCCTTCGACGGTGCGGCGCGGGATCGTCTCCTTCCGTTCTCCCGCCGCGATGGTGATCGCCTCGGAATCGAGTGACTCGATCGTGCCGTCGCGCACCTCACCACCGACCAGCCGCACTCGATCGTGCTCGGTGGATGCACCGATCAGGCGGTCCAGTTCGTGGCTCAATGCGATCCCCTGAACGTCTAGGCGCGCGACCTCGACGTCGCCGAAGATGCGAGACGAGATCGTCACCGACGTCTCGGATATCGACGACAACCGCCCGACGATCAGACTGCCCTGGACGGTGAACAGTCGCACGTCACCTTCGGTCAACGGAACGTCCGCGCTGTCGAAGCCCAACGCGGCACATCGCTGGCGTGGAACCCTCACCGCTTCGAGGCCCTCGACCGATCCGATCGAGATGCTGTCGGATCGGAGACCGAGCAGCGGTCCGCTCAACTCGGTCCGGTCGCCGAGGATCATCGTGGTCTCGAGGGCCGTGCCCTCCGGAACGCGGGGCCACTCGAGTGACGCGATCCTCGCTACGACGGGGTCCGCGCCGTTCGCGAGTTTCTCGATCAGCGCTGCGGCATCGTCACGCTGGCGAACGTCGAGCAGCACGCCGAGCAGCTCGGACGACGTCAATGCGTCTTCTTCCACGAGCCGCATGAGGGCGTCCATCGCCATCGATCCGGGCAGGCGAGTCAACGAACCGAGCACGGTGGCCCGTTGTCCCGAGTGTTCGCGATCCAGGTGCGACAGGCGACGGACGAGGAACGCTGCGTCGGTCCCGTCGCCGACCGAGCCCAGCGATCGAATCGCCCCCTCGACGACGAGCGGATCGGTGTGGCCCGCGGCGCTGACGAGCGCCGACGCGAGCTGCGGCTGTTGACCGAAGTAGTCCGCCGCGGCGACGAGCCCACGCAACAACCGGATCGCCGCGTCCTCGTCCTCGGTCCCGCGCGTCGCGATCGCCTGTTCGACGCGGGCGCTGCGGATTCGTTCCTCCAGCGTCCCGCCGTGCTGCTTGCGGTCAGCGATCAACGTCAGCGCCCGCGCTCCGAGCTCGACGAGCTGGCGCTCGGCGTCCTCGCGCACAGCCCATCGTTCGTCGGCGAGGCGGTCGAGGAGCCGCTCGATCTTCAGCATGTATTCCCGATGATCGCCCTGGATGGTCCCACACAGAGCGGCGAACGCATGTTCCTTGTTTGCAAGGAGTTCAGCGATCTGCTGAAGCGTCGCGCGGTACGTTCCCTGGTGGAATCCGGCGGTCCGCTCGCGGAGCTCCTCGGTCGTCCAGTGCTGGGCGGAGACCGCGGTGCTCATGATCAAGCACGCGATCGCGACCGAACTCGAAGGCATTCTTCGCATTTCTGCTCGCTCAACGGAAGCGACTGCCGACTCCCTCCGTCGATCCGCCACACGAAACGGTCGCGGCACTACAGGGGTTCGGCTCGAACCCGTAGATTAGCGATGATCCGGCGCAGCGGACGATCCGTTGCCGGGAATCAGACCCCCCTCCGATCCGACGTGAGCGAATCGACGGAACCGTACCGCCCGCGCCACGCCTTCACGGCGTGGCTGTTGATCGTGCTCTCGAGCACGGCGGCGGATGCGACGGCGCAGATTCGTGAACGCAACGCCCGGGTCCCGGACGGAATGCGAGGACTGACGATCCTGCCGGACGACGCGGACGAATCCGACGTGGACTCGGGACCGAAAGTCCACATGCCGGTCAGCCTCAACATCGACCGGCACCTGATCAAGGCCCAGGGCTTCCTCGATCGGCACAAGTACTCGAGCGCCTTCAAAGTGCTGCACGACGTCATCGAGGGCCGGACGATGACCGAGGAAGGGACCTCCCCGGAGCCGGCAGCGGATGCCGCCGAGGACGCGTGGTCTCGGACTTCGTCGCGGCAGGCCGTGTTCAGTGACGACGATCGGCTCTTCCACCCGGTCCGCCGACTCTGCCACGAGCTGCTGGCGTCGCTGCCACCCGAGGGCATCGCCGCGTACCGGGCCGAATTCGAGTTCGCGGCCGAGGCAGTGCTCACCGAGGCACGTCGAACGGCCGACCTGCGCGGGTTCGAGTCCGTCTTCGAACGGTTCTTCGTGACCGTATCGGCGGCCCACGCGATGGAGTTCGCCGGCGATGCGCACATGGATCGGGGGCAGTTTCGCGCAGCACTCCGGACCTTCCGGCTCCTGATGGACGTCTATCCCGAGGCGGGACGCCAGGAGGCCGGGATCGACGACGACTACGTCCGATTCAAGATCGCGCTGTGCTACGCCCGGCTACAGGACAGGGAGCAAACCGACCGCGAACTCGCGGCCCTCCCGGCGGGAACGACGATCCGCGTCGAAGGCGAACTCGTTGCGGCGAGCTCGCTCGGCCAACTTGAGGCGCTCGAGGTCGCGGACCTCACCGCACCGATCGACGACTCGTTCGGCACGGACGCGCGTCGCTTCTCGATCGCGCACGAGATCGTGCCCTTGTGGGAGTTCCGATTCACCCATCCGACTCCGTACCGAGTGGTCCGCGAAACCCCGCAACGACACGCGATCCGGATCAACGGCGGCACGGGCGCATCGACGGTGTCGTTGACCCCGAGCGCCTTCGTCCCCGGCACGTCGACGGCATTCCTCGGCGGTCACGTCGTGTTTCTCGACCACTTCCGAGTACGCGATCACGAAGCGTTGAGCGGCCGCATGCTGTGCGAGACCGACGGCCCGCTCGAAGAGGTGCCACGACCGAACCAACCACGTGCCCGCGTCCCGGTCTACGACTTCGCGACGACGCCGCCGGTCAGCGACGGCGTGCGCCTGTTCGTCGTGCTGTCGACGGTGCGAGTTCCGCAGGCCGGTCCGCTGCTGGGGAACCACCTCGAAGCACTCGACGCAACCGATCTTCGCACCCTGTGGTCGACCGCTGGACGTTCCGAATTCGCCGAAACCACGATCCTCGCGAAGCCGACCGTGTTCGGCGACAAGTTGCTGGTCCCGGTCCTCGACCGCGGGACCGTCGCGCTGCAGTGCATCGACGCCCGGACCGGGGAGTCCGTGTACCGCGTTGCGATCCACCGGGGCGGCACGGCGCTGACTCGACCGATCGCCGCCTCGGTCGTCGTCGATCAGGGACTCGCGTTCGTGCTCGCGAACGCGGGCGCGGTCGCCGCGGTCGACGCACACACCGGAAGCGTGCGCTGGGCTCGTCGGTACGAACGCGTCCACCCGCTGCGGCCGGAGTCCCTGCGTGAACGGAAATCGGGTCGAGGCGACGTGTGGGGAGGGACCAGCTACACCGAGCTGATGCGCCTGCCCGGGTTCGCGCCGAGCGAGATCGTCTGCGTCGAGGGCCTCCTGATCCTCGCTCCGGCAGACGGCGGCGTGCTGCTGTGTCTGGACGGCGCGACCGGGGAACCCGTCTGGATGATCAACCGCATCCAGTTGATCCCGGGTCAATCGAACCGCTCACGGTGGAAGTACATCATCGGACACGACGACGGGAAGCTCCTGATCGGCGGTGAGCAGGATGTCACCTGCATCGAGTTGCGCAGCGGGGTTCGACTCTGGCGACTCGATCTGCCGTCGATACCCGGCATCGCGCAGTGGCGCGGCCGCGGGGTCGTTCATGACGGCACCATCATCGTGCCGGGCCTTCGCGAGGTCTTGTGGCGTCGCGTCGACGCTCCGCCGGAGGAGCGCTGGCGTCGCGTACCGATGCCCGAGTTGTCCATCGGTCGAGAACCCCTGGCCGGACCGTTCAACCTGCAGGTCGACGGGATGTTCCTCACCGCCTGTCATGAGGGCGGGTTGGAGGTCTACAGCAGTGTGGACGCACTGCTCGGCATGGCCGAGTCCGTCGATCGACCCGAGCGACGCGCGCTGCTGCAGGCGCAGGCCGGGGATCTGACGAAGGCGTTCGAGACCCTGCACGCTGCGAGCAAGGCCGACCTCGATCCGGCACGCCACGACGACGTCGTGCGGCGCATGCTGTCGATCGCCGGCGAGCTCTCGATCGCGTTTGCCGCCAGCGGCGCACGCGAAGACGCTCTGGCGATCCTCGATCGCTGTCGCGAGGAGTTGACCGACGATCGAGCCGTGATGCGTTGGCATCTCGCGCGGATCGAAGTGTTCCAGGCGCTGGCCGATCTCGAGGGCGTAGAATCGGAACAAGCGAAGCTGTACGCGCTCATGGAGGGCCGATGAACCCCGTCATCTCGATCGTCTGCATCGCGCTGATCGCCGCTCCCGCACGCGCGCAAGGCGGCGAGCGGATCCGGCCCGAGGGCGTCACCGAGGCCATCCAGTCGGCGATCGACCGCGGACTGCAGTACCTGACGCGCGTCCAGAGCCCGGACGGCTCGTGGCGTTCGGCCGGCCGGCGGGGGGCGTACCCGACGGCCATGACCGCGCTCGCCGGCATGGCGATGATCGGTGCCGGCTCGACTCCGACGCGGGGCAAACAATGGCTCCAGGTGCGACGCGCGACCTCGTTCCTGCTGAGCGCAGCTCAGTCGGACGGCGTCATCACCGTGCCCGACGAAGAAGGCCGCAGCATGTACGGCCACGGATTCTCGACGATGTTCCTCGCGCAGGTGTTCGGCATGGAAGAGGACCAACGACGCCAACATGAGATCCACGGTGTGCTGACTCGGGCGGTGCAGCTCATCAGTCGGTCCCAGTCCCGTGCAGGCGGTTGGCTGTACACACCCGAGTCGAGTGGGGACGAGGGCAGCGTGACGGTGACCCAGGTCCAAGCGCTCCGGGCGTGTCGCAACGCGGGCGTCACGGTGCCGAGCAAGACGATCGAAAACGCGATCAAGTACATCCACGACAGCGCGAACCCGGACGGGAGCATCCGTTACTCCGTGAACAACGGCGGCGGTGGCCGTGCGCCGATCACCGCCGCCGCGGTCGCCGTGCTCTACAACGCCGGCAACTACGACGACCCGATCGCGGAGAAGGCACTCGAGTACGCACTGAAGACGCTACCGGTCAATGGATCGGGCAACGGCCACCACTACTACGCACAGCTGTACCTCGCGCAGGCGCTGTACCAACAGGGTGGCGAGGAGTGGACGAGGTACTACGACGCGATCTCGAAGTGGCTCCTCGCACAGCAATCCCGCGACGGTTCATGGAACGGTGACGGTATCGGGCCGGTCTACGGCACTTCGATCGCATTGACGATCCTGCAGTTGCCGCACTCCTTCGTCCCGATCTACCAGCGTTGATGCTCGCCCTCGCATTCGTGAACGCGTGGGCGCTGTGGCTGCTGCCGCTGGCGGCGATCCCGATCGTCATCCACCTGCTGAACCGTCGACGCTTCCAAACCGTGCGGTGGGCGGCGATGGAGTTCCTCCTCGCGGCCGCGAAACGCAACCGGCGTCGGATGCGCATGGAGCAGTGGCTCATCCTGACCTTGCGCACACTCGCGGTGTTGCTCCTGGTCCTGCTCGTGGCACGACCGGAATTCGACGGTTCCCTGCTCGGGCGGGCGCGGGCTCACCACATCGTGTGCCTCGACGATTCGGCCTCGATGGAACACCGCGGCGCCGCCAGCACCGCGTTCGAGGACGCCGGTGAACGCATCGCTGCGCTCGCGACACGGCTATCGGCCCAGCGTGACGGCGATCTCTTCTCGCTCGTCGTCGGTTCGCAGCCGAATCGTCCGGTCCTCGCGGTCACCCCGGTGAACGCCGAGTTGCCAGCCAGGGTTCGGAGTGCGCTGGCGGGTCTCGAGGTCGGGGACACGCCGTTCGACCAGGCCACGGTGCTGGAGGGCATGAGCAAGCTCTTCGCCGAGAACGACGGGGCCGAACGCGCGAGGTTCTGGATCGCGACCGACTTCCGGCGACACGACTGGCTCGGCGCCGACGGTGGACCCGACCCGATCGTCGCGGAGTGGCTCGACCGACGGGATCCGGCGACCGAACACGTGACGCTGATGGTCGTCGGGCCGGACGATTCGGACAACTTGGCGATCGTCGCCGCGCGCTGCCTCGACCGGGTGTGCACGGTAGGGCTGCCGTTGACGTTCGGGTTCGACATCGAGAATCGCGGCCTTTCGATGTCCCCGGCCACGACCGTCCACGTCGAGTTCGACCACCGGAGCCGCACGAGCTTCGACGTCGCACCGCTCGGAGCAGGCGAGAAGACGACGCTCGAGTTCTCGCACACGTTCCATACGTCGGGAGATCACGGTGTCGTCGCGCGCCTCGACGGCGACCGATTCTCGGTCGACGACACGAGAGCGACGACCGTCCGGGTGCGTGAGAGCTCGCGCGTGCTGATCGTCGACGGCGACCCTGGCGACTCGCCGGAGGAATCCGAGACCTTCTACCTGCACGCCGCGCTCGAGATCCGCGGGGCGATCAGTTCCGGGATCGAGGTACGACTGATCGGCGAACCCGAACTCGCCGGTATCGACGAGCAGGAGCTCGCCGGGTTCGACATGCTCTGGTTGTGCAACGTCGGTCGGCCGAGCGAGCAAGCTCTCGCGAGGATCGAGGCGTTCGTCCGCGCCGGCGGCGGCCTGGCCTGGTTCCTCGGCAATCAGATCGATCTCACGTACTACAACCGCGTGGCGTTCCGCGGGGGTGAGGGGGTGCTCCCGGCGCGTCTGCTCGAGATCTCGGGCGACATCGACGAGAAGCTGCCGGTCCACCTCGCTGCGAAGGACGATCCGATGTTCGCTCCGAACACCGAGCAGATCGAATTGATGTTCGAGAAACTCGTGTCGGTCGGCCGTTTCGTCACCATCGACGAGGGATCGTCAACTCTGCACACTCTGCTCCGAGTCCAGGACGACGACGGTCCTCCGCTGCTGGCCGAACGCGACGTCGGCGCGGGACGCGTGTTCCTGTTCACGTCGAGCGCCGACGCGCACTGGAACTCGATGCCGGTCTGGCCGGTGTTCGTGATGACCACCGTGTCGATGCACCGCGCGGCAGCGAAGCCGCAGGACTCGGGCGAGTGGGACCTGACCCCGAGTGAGTCGGCGCGCTTCCGCGTCGACACCGGCGAGTTCCGCAGCGACGTCTCGGTCCGACCGTTGGCCGACGATTCGGAACCCGTGCGCACCTTCACGGCCGAAGCGGGCGCCGACGGTCAGATCGCCCGACTCGAGATCCCGATGCGCGAACTCGACGGCTACGGACTGTTCGAGATCGTCATGACGCGGCACGACGGTGGCACGCGACGCCACCTCGTGAGCCGCAATTGTCACGCCGACGAAGGGCTCCTCGA
>JAGQQZ010000460.1 GCA_020425915.1 Planctomycetota bacterium
GTGTCGTGGAAGCAGGTGCTCGAACCGTTACTCACGCGAAACATCCCGTTGGGGGCGCCGGGGTCGAGTTCGAACGCCTGGGAGTAGAGGACCAGCCCGTCGAGCCCCGCCATGCCGACCACGGAGAACGACCGGTTCGCGTCGCCGACCCCCGACAGGCTTCCGGACGCCAGTGTCATGAGCGTCGGCGTCAGCCCGAGCCGCAACTCGGTGTCGAATGCAGTCAGTGGGCCGCTGGTGACGTCGCCGAGCAGGGCGAAGGACCGTCCGGGAAACCCGGACACGTCGAATCGCGCGATCCCCAGTGGTGATGCGATCGGAACCGATGGCGTCGAGCTCAAGGTGGGCAGTGGGTTCTGGGCGAGGATGGGTGCGCTGCAGACAGCCGCCAGCAGGATCGACGGATTTCGGAGGTTCGTCATGGCCCGAGCCGCTGCGCAAGGCCCGTGCCATCGCTGACCGAAATCCCGGTGTCCCCGAGGTGGCGCGTTTCGCGATCCGGCTCCATCATCGCGTGGATCATGCGCAACCGCCTGACCATGGCCGCCTTCGCGGTCCTCCTGTCCTGCCTGGCTCCGGCCCAGGACATCCTCCCGTATCCGTACCACATCGACGACTTCGACAACGGTCTGCGGCTCATCACGATCCCGACCGACTTCCCCGACGTCGTCAGCGTGCACATCGTCGTCTCGACCGGCTCGCGCAACGAGGTCGAGCCTGGCAAGTCGGGCTTCGCGCACTTCTTCGAGCACATGATGTTCCGCGGTTCGGAGAACTACACGAGCGCGGAGCAGGCGGCGATCTTCAAGCAGGCGGGCGCGGATCGGAACGCCTACACGACCGACGACTACACCAACTACCACACGACGGTCACGAAGGCCGACCTCGAGACCGTGATGAAGCTCGAGGCCGATCGGTTCCGCCACCTGAAGTACGAGCAGAAGGCGTTCCGTACCGAAGCGATGGCGGTGTTCGGCGAGTACAACAAGAACTCGGCCAACCCGGTCAACAAGGCGCTCGAGGTGTTGCGCGACACCGCGTTCGACGAGCACACCTACAAGCACACGACGATGGGTTTCCTGCGCGACATCCGCATGATGCCGCGCCAGTTCGAGTACAGCCGCGAGTTTTTCTCCCGCTGGTACAAGCCGGAGTACACGACGATCCTCGTCGTCGGTGACACGACGCCGGAGCAGACGCACGACCTCGTCGCGCGCTACTGGGGAGATTGGAAGCGCGGTGGCTACACCGTCGAGATCCCGGTCGAGCCGCCGCAGCAAGGCCCGCGCAACTGCCACGTGAAGTGGCCTTCCGAGACCCTCCCCTGGGTCTGGGTCGCGTTCCGCGGCCCGGCGTTCGATCCCGACAGCGGCGAGATGCCGGCGCTCGACCTGCTGAGCGCGCTCGGCTTCTCCGGCAACTCCGACCTGTATCGCAAGCTCTACGTCCGCGAGCGCAAGGTCGACCAGATGTTCTCGTACTTCCCCGACCACAAGGACCCGTTCCTGTTGATGATCGCCGCCCGCGTGCGCGATCCGCAGGACTGGGCGTACGTGCGCGACGAGATCCTCGCGACGTGCGAGCGACTGAAGTCGGCGGACATCGACGAGGAGCGCCTGGCCGCGATCAAGTCGAACATGCGTTACGGCTTCGCCAGCAGCCTCGACAGTTCCGAGGCGATCGCGAGTGCGCTGGCCGGCTACATCGCCCGCTCCCGCACGCCCGAGACCGTGAACGAGGTCTACGCCGCCTACGAACGCGTCACGGCGGACGACGTCCGGGCCGTCGCGAAGAAGTACTTCGTCGAGGACTCCCGCACGATCTGCACCGTCTCGCAGGAGCCGCTGTCGGAACCCGAGGTCACGGCTTCCGCGGACGACGACGCATCCGGCGCGATCCTGATGCCGAGCTCCTCGCCGCTGATCAACTTGAAGCTGCGCTACGACGTGGGTGCGGCCTACGACCCGGCGGGCAAGGAAGGTCTCGCCTA
>JAGQQZ010000461.1 GCA_020425915.1 Planctomycetota bacterium
CCCCGGCCAGACGGGCACCACTTCGCCCGCCAGATCGATCAGGTACGTATCGGTCGACGCGTGCGCGGACAGCATCCGGAATCCCGGCGCCGGCGACTGCGCGCCGAGCGCGGCCGCGGTCAAAAAGATTCCCAGGACCGATCGAACGACGGAGGGCATGATCGCGATTCTGAGCGGCGATGCGGCAGGCGGCAACCGGTGTCGGGCCCGGCCATCGCGGTCCCCGATCCCCGGGCCCCGTGTCATCGGGCCTTGCCGCGAACGCCGACCGGCGAGCATTTTCGGAATCGCGGACCTGACGTGCGGACGAGCGCACCGGGCGGCGCAGGCCGGCTCGCTAGAGCTTCAGCTCGATCGTGACCGGGTTGCTGACCAGCTCGACGCCGGCGCCGCCCGCACCGAACACGACGGCGGCGTGGTGGATCCGGAGGCCGATCAGGAACGACGCGAGGCCCGGCGGCAGCGAGAACGACACGCTCGCATTGCCCGAGGCGTCGAGCGTCGGCGAGGTGTACGCCAGCGGGAACTGGTTCGGCGTCGACACGGTGAACACGAGGTAGCCGTCGTACTCGAGCGGCAACAGTCGCGGGCCGCCGATGTCGATCCCCGGTCCGGTCCCGGTGAGCGATCCGAGCAGCAGGAACGGACGGCCGGCGAAGCGACTACCGGCCTTCAAGTCGAATTGCGCCGAACCGCCGAGCGTGACCGAGATCGATCGCTCGTCGACCCAGAGATGGTGGTCGTAGTAGTGGACGTGGAACGCGTTCTGCAGATTGGTCACGAACTGCCAGACCAACTGCTGGGACGGCGAGATCTCGAACATCCAGCCCTGCGCACCGCTGCAGATCAGCGTGTTGCCGTTCGGCAGCCGCACGGCGTTGGAGATGTTGGCCGAGTTGAGGAACGGGTTCGTGTAGCTCCAGACCGGCGCGGCCGGACCGTAGGGCACTCCGGCTGGCGGTTCGATGAAGTCACCGTTCGCGTCGAGCGGCAAGGCGACCTCGAGCACGTGACTTCCGCCCGGCGACTGGTTGCTGAACACGAGGATGTTGCCCGCGCCGGGATACCCCTCGGGGATGAACACGGGCCCGTGCTGCGCGAACAGCTGGCGGTCGGCCGGCGTTCCGCGACCGTACGCCTCGGGATTGCCCCAGCGGTAGATCAGGTCTCCACCCTTGCCGTGACGACCGCCGGTGTGTCCGGCTGCCTCGAGCGTCGACGTGCTGTGGTCGATGATCCAGAACTCGTCCTGCTCGCGCGCGCTGACGACGATCCAGTCGTGCACCGGGTCGTAGTCGATCGAGTTCATGTGGTTGAAGTCACCCGAGTCCGGGATCTCGTACGGGTGATTGATGTCGATCAACTGGGGGTTGTCGGCGACGACTCCGTAGTTGGCGCGCGCAGGATCGAAGTCCTGGATCAGGTGGTCGAACACGTGCCACTGCCAGACGATGCGTCCCGTGGTCGGTCCGGTCTGCTGGACCTCGATGATGTGGTCGGGCCAGAAGATCAGATCCGGCGTGATCGCCGGGTCCCGGCCGTTGCCGATCGCGTCCGCGCGGCCGCGCGCTTCCCACGCGATCATCAACACGTTGCCGTTCGGCATGAGCGCGACGTCGTGGTGCGAGATCGCCGACAGCCGGCTGTAGCGGTAGTCCCAGACCACGGTTCCATCGAGTTCGACGCGTTGCAGACCGCCGCCGTCACCGAGCGGTCCGAGCTGCGATCCGACCTTCGTGCTGCGCAACAGGAGCCCGTCCGGCTGTAGGTAGCACGACGCGCCGGGCAGGAACTGGCTCGGCCACGTGTGGACGATCGTGCCCGTGTCGTCGACGAGGTAGGTGTCGGTACCGCCGAGTGGACCCCAGAGACGGAAGCCCGTGCCGGCGGACTGCGCCCACGCGCCGGCGCTGAGCGCGACGGCACACAGGTACGTCAGAGCACGAAGGGGTCGGTCCACGGCGAGTCTCGGGAGGGCGGAGGCCAGTCGGACGATCCTACCGCGTAATCCGGCGCGCTGCCGGGCGGGCCGAGACGAGACGCGGCTCGCGATCGACGAAGCGAGACGCCGGGTCTCGGTTCCGTCGTTGGCAGTGGCTGCCCGATCGTGTGCTAAGTTCCCCTTGGTGACCCCTCCTCGCTTCCCCCGATTGAGACGAATTCTGCGCCCGCTCGTCGCGCTGGCGATCGGAACTTCGTTGGCGCTCGCACTCGCCGAGGGTGTCGTTCGCGTCGTCTGGGCCAAGCCCGCGGCCGCGCTGGGCGCCGATCTCGTCGACACCGGACTGTTCCGCCGCGACCCCGATTGCGGTTGGACGATGGCGCCGTCGACCGAGGTTCGCCACGACCTCCACTGGGGAACCTCCGTCACGATCCGAACCAACGGCGCAGGATTCCGCGACGTGGAGTTCGATGCGGACGACGATCGACCGCTGGTCGCCGTGATCGGCGACTCGTTCGCGTTCGGCTACGGGGTGGAGAACGACGAGTCGTTCCCCGCTCGGCTGCGCGAAGCGCTGCCCACGTGCCACGTCGTGAACTGCGGTCAGACCGGCTACAACCTCGCGCAGACCCGCGCGCTCCTCGAGCGGGACGTCGCCCGACTCTGTCCCGACACCGTGGTGTTGTCGTTCTGCATGAACGACATCGAAGAGCAGGAGATCCCCGACGGCCGCGCCCGCGCGCGGGTCCGCGCTCCGACCGGGGTCAAGGCGTGGCTCGACGACAACGTGCGACTCTACTCCCTCGCGAAGCACGTCGCGAACCACAACAAGACGATCGGACGGCTCTGCGTCGCGCTCGGGATCCGTGATCGACTCGCTGGATACGAGGACCTCGATCCGAACCTGCGGCCGTTCCTGATCGACGAACCGGAACACCTGCGCCGCAGCTGGGACAAGACCTTCGCCGAGCTGGATCGCATCGCGAGCGTGTGCGAGTCGATCTCGGCGAAACTGCTCGTGATGCTCGTGCCGGCACGCCAGACCGTCGAGCGCTCGTCGCTCGAATCGACGATCTCGTACGTCGACTACGATCCGGACGCGTTCGATCTGGAGAAGGCGTACGTGCGCGTCGTCGATCACTGTCGAGGTCTCGGGGTGCGAGTGGTCGAAGCGCGAGAGGAGTTCGTGCA
>JAGQQZ010000462.1 GCA_020425915.1 Planctomycetota bacterium
GGCCGGCGGCCTCCTGCGAACCGCGGTCGAGTCTGCCGAGCCACGGGCGGACGACGCGTTCGAGGTCGACGTCCGAGTCGTCGCGGCCCGGCGAGGGTTGTTCGACGACGTCGTCCGCGACGTGCAGCGGGAGGTCTCGTTCGTCGTCGATCCGACCAGCGACAGTCCGTTGCGCGGCGTCGCGGACCGACTGGAGTCTTGGGGCGTCGTCCCGTCCGAGCGGGCGGGCACCGTCGTCGACCGGCTGTCGGTCGCGACCGATGACGAGCGAGCGATCGCCTGCGTCGAGCGCTCCGCCGTCCTGCTCGATGCCTCGACGCTCGAGGTCGACATCGTCGCGGCGGAGTTCGCGCCGGCGGGAGTGCGCGTCGCGCGGGCCGGCGATCGACTCCGCGTCGCGTTGTGGAGTCGAGGGGAGGTCGGCGTGCTCGCCGACGCTCCGAGTCCGGGCTCCACGCTGTGGCTCGTGCTGCGCCCGACCGACGCGACGGCGCCGGACCTCGCACTCGCGGTCTCGGTCGGCCGCGCGGCCGACCCGGATCTGCTCGACCTCGCCGCGGCGCACTTCCAGATCGAGGACAGCGTCGAACGGCGCGAGATCGAGACTTCGGCGTTCAGCGAACAGGATCGGCGTCGGACCGGGCTCGAGCTGGCGTGGGAGGGGTTGGCCGACGAAGCCTCGGCGCGGGCTGCCCTCGCCATGTTGGCGCCGTCTCCCGTGTCGATCGTCCACGACGTCTCCCTCGTCGCGGAGTCCCCGGCGATCACCGCGTGCGCGGGGCACGTCCGGGATTCGATCGAGCCGGACTTCGACGACCCCGAGCGGACGCGTTGGTCGGTCGAGCGTGAGATCGTCGCGCTGATCGCGAGTCGCGTCGAGCAAGAGGAGTGCACGCCGGGCGAGCCGGCGATGTTGTTGCGTCACTTCGGCGAGTTCGGACGGTTCCCGGCGGAATTGGCGCTCGCTGCGCGTCGCACCGGCACGGCGAACGAGTTCGCGAGCCGCGTCGTCGCCGAGAACTGGCGCGCGCTCGATGCGTCCGATCCGGCGTCGCGCGTTCGAGCGCTCGATTGGCTCGAGCATCGCGGGGCCGCGCCGCGCGGGTTCGATCCGTTCGGCTCCCGTGAGTCGCGGCGGACCGTCCTGCGCGCCGCCGAGGAAAGTCGTGCGGAGGTCGGACGATGACGGAGCCTTCGGCGACTCCTAAGCCTCGGCGACGGCTGGTCCGCTGGTTGAAGCGCGGCGTGATGGTCGCGTTCGTGCTGGCCGTCGTCGTGCGGGTCACGCTGCCGCTGTGGTTGCCCGAGGCGCTCGCGGCCGCGTTGCGCGAATCGGGGATCCACGTCGCCTACGAGGACTTCGACCTCTCGCTGCTCGGGGGCGACGTCGAGTTCCGCCATGTCGACGTCTCGCTCGCGGACCGCGGCGAGTTGGCACACGTCGAGTACGCTTGTGTGGACGTCGACGTCAGTGGGTTCCTGTTCCTCGAGGCACGCGTGCACCGGGTGGAACTCGATGGCCTCGACATCTCGCTGCACCGACGAGCGGACGGGTCGTGGGACCTGCCACGGCCGGCCGACGTGACGAACGGGGACGAGGTCGCAGAGGTGTCCGGAGGGTCGGAGACCGTGGAACCGTGGAGCCTCGCATCACCGATCCAACTGGACGCGCTGCGCGTCCAGCATGCCCGCGTGAACGTCCGCGACGAGCTGGCCGGCCGTGACTCGGTCGTCGAGCTGAACCTCCGGGTTTCGGACATCGGACACCCGAGTCGGCCCGCACTGGTTTCCATCCAGGTGACGAGTCCCGACCTCGCCGATGCGGTGATCTTCGAGGGCACCGCCGACAGCTCGGAGCAGCGGGCGGAACTCGAACTCGAATTCGGAATGCGCGGGCAGTTCGGCGGGGCGATCGCCGCCGCGTGCGCCGAGATCGGCTTGTGGCGCGCCGAGCAGAGCCTGACGGCGGGCGCGAGCCTGCGCGTCGCGATCGACTCGGCGCGCGACCGACGACGCCTCGACGCGAGCTTGGTCGTCGATGCCGTCCATCTCGAAGTCGATCGGCGCGAAGCGGTCGAACGTGGTTCGGTCGCGGTCCAGGCGACCGTCGAACCGGAGCGGACGTCGGTCTCGGTCACGGATTGCAGTGCCGACGTCGACATGGCTTCGCTCGTCGAACCGCTGCGCGCACACGGCATCGTCGGCGTCGTCGACAAGGCGGCGCTCGCCGCATCCGCCGGGTTGGAGGTCCGGCGGGTCAACGACGGCATCGAGATGCGGGGCGCGGTCCGGGACGTGGCGCTGCGGTCGACGGAACCATGGTTCGAACTCGCGAGCGCGGAGTTCGATGTTGCGATCGAATCCGCGCGAACGACGGTTCGCCGGGTCGTCGTCGACGGACTGGACGTGCCGCTGCGTCGGGGTGACGGCGGTGACGTCGCGGTCCTCGGCGTGCGCTCGATCGCGACCGCGGCCGAGGAAACGGTCGGTACCGCGGAGGCGATCGTGCAGCCCAGTCCGAAGTCCGGAGACGCCTTGTGTTTCGCGATCGACGAGTTCGCGATCCAGAACTCGCGCGTGCGGTGGCTGGATCCTCGGATCGAAGGTGGTGAGGTCGCGGTGGGGATCTCGGCGTCGCTGCTCGGCTTGACTTGGGGCGGAGATGCCCCCGGGCACGCGGCGCTGACGCTCGCGTTCGAGAGCCCGAACATCGGTCGGATCGAGTTCGACGGTGGGCTCACGTCGCGGCCCGGACCGCTCGACGCCGATGCCGCCGTATCGGTCCGGGCCGATCGCCTCGACCTCTCATCGCTCGCGCCTGTGCTGGGGGAGGACCTGGCGGGCTGGCAAGACGCTGCGTTCTCCCTCGCCGCAGCCGCCGGACTGCGTGGCGTCGACGACTCGTTCGAGGTCGACGCGCGAATTCGCGATGTCGAGCTCTCACGCGGAGGCGCACCCGTCGCTCGCGTCGGCGGGATCCGCATCGGCAAGAGCCGGTTCGGTCGTGATCTCTCGATCGGCGAAGTCGCCGTCGGTTCGGCCCAGTGGTTCGGCGGCGAAGGTCGGAAGCTCGAGATCGACGCGACCGCTTCCGGGTTCGCCATGGGCGTGCCGACCGAGATCGGGCTCCAACTGGCGTGCGGTGGCGATCGCGCGGTACTCGATGGCGTGGCGACGGTCGACGGTGCGCGCGTCGACGCGAAGCTGCACGCGAGGTCGGATCTCTCGTCCACGGGTGCCGTCGCGTCCTTCCTGCCGCCCGATCGGTACCTGGCGTTCGAGTCGGCGGTCTTCGACGCCTCGTTCGAGCTGCGGGCCGATCGCAACGAGTCGGGCGGTCGGAGCGTCAGCCTGACGGCGCGTGATCTGTCGCTCGTGCCCGATGCGGCGAAGACGCCGTCACTGGCCGTACGCGAGGTCGTCGTCGATGTGCCACGGATCGACGACGAGTTGATCCACGTGCGGGAGTTCGCGATCTCCGGGATCGAAGTCGAGTCGGTGCTGAGCGACTCCGGGGCCGAGTTCGCCTCACTCGGGCGTCGCACGGGGGCGACCGAGTCGCCGTCGCCGGTCGCGGTGGCTCCGGTCCCGGTCGAGCCGGCCGCGGAACCGTCGACGCGATGGCCTCACGTCGACGTCGAACGAGTGTCGGTCGAACTCGCGCGATTCGCGCTCCGTGAGGGTGACGGACCGACGCTGGCGTTCCAGGGTTCGCTGCGCAACGACGCGCCGATCGTGGTTCTCGCCGAGGATCCCGAGTCGATCGATCCGTGGAACTTCGAACTGTTGCTCTCGGAGCAGGCCGCGCTCGACCGGCTGCGGCTCGGTTTGGAACTGGCGCCGTGGCAGCTGCAGCCGCGAGCAGCCGTCGAGTTCGAGGCCGACGGTCTTCGAGGCGCCGCGATCCAGGCCGCGATTCCGTCCGCCGTCGCGGGCCTCGATCTCTCGGGGATCGATGGCGGTTCGCTGAGGGCTGCCCTCGAGGCGCGGCTCGAAGTGCGGCGCCGGTCGCCGATCGATCTCGACCTGGGGCGCGGCTTCGGGGTCGAGGGCCAGCTTCGCGGGTTCGAGTACCGTGCGGTCGCCGATGGGGAAGTGCTGGCCGGAGTCGACTCCGTGTTCGTCGATGCTCCGCGGCTCGGCGGGCGCGGCGGCCAGCACGTCCGGGAGATCACGATCGACGGCGTCCGAGGACGAATCGAGCGAGACGCGGAAGGACTCCGTGTCCTGGGGATTCTCATCCCCGCGGGACAGCCGGCGGCGCCCGAGGTCGAGCAGGCTCCCGAAACCGTCCAGGTCGTCGAGGCGTCGACCGGCGGTGACACACCGACCGCTCCGCCGGCGAAGCCGCTGCGCGTCGATCGGTTCGAATTGCAGGGCGTGTCGTTCGAGTTCGAGGACCGATCCTGCGATCCGGTCGTGCGACTGCCGATCGTCGATGCCTCGGTGTCCGTCACCGGATTCCGCAAGGGCGAGGAGAAGCCACCGCCGACCCGACTGTCGGTCTCGGTGCGCTGCGGGAAGGTCGAATTGCCGCAACGGACGAAGGCCTCTTCGGCGCTCGTCGGTCTGCTGAGTTCGGCCGGCGCAGCGCTGATCGGCTCGGGCGACAAGACCAAGACCGAGCAGCGGACGGCGCTCGAGGAGTTGGTCGTGGAGGGCTCGATCGTTCCGTCGCAGCCGCCGCGCGGCGAACTCGTCGCCGAAGTCGTCGGGTTCGAGCTGCTGACCGTCCGTGGCCTCGCGAAGCAGAGCGGCGTCGAGATCGGCGACGGCGTGCTCGACACGCGGGTCGAGGTCGAGTTCCAGGAGTCGGGACACACCGAGACGCGGACTTCGATCCGCTTCCAGGACCTCGTCATCGACGAGCCGCCCGGCGGCCCGATCTCGACCTACCTCAAGCTTCCGGCTCCGCTCCAATCGGTCGTGTTCGTGCTCAAGGACGAGGACGATCGAATCTCGATCCCGCTCGACGTCACGGTGGATTCGACCGGCGGCGTCTCGGCGGGCGCGATCGCGGGCGAGGCGGTCACGGCGCTCGGCCGCGTGATCGCGGACGCGATCGCGGCCTCGCCGTTCCGGGTGGCCGGCATGGCGACGGGGTTGTTCTCGTTCGGCAAGGAAGCGCCGGCTGCGCCGGCATCGGCCGTCGTCGAGTTCGCGCCGGGCGCAGCTCGGGTCCCCGCGGATGCCCTCGTGTCGTTGCGGGACCTCGTCGACATCGCTCTCGACGACGATGAGCTCCGGATCGTCCTTCAGCCCGTGCTCGGTCAGGCCGACCTCGATCGCGCTCGGACGTTGGCGATGCCAGGGGCTCCGGATCGGGCGGAGCTCGTGGACGCGCTGCGCCAGCGCAAGCGCGGATTGTGGCGTGACCGGGAGCGCGTCGCGTCGCGGGCCGAATCACTGCGAACGCTCGGCCGGGACTTCGAGACCGAGCGGGAGCAACTCCGTCGGCTCGATGCCGAACTCTCGGACTGCGAGACCGCGCTCGACGAGGCCTCCGCGCTCCTTCGCCCAGGCGCCGAGCGACGCGTCGAGCGTCGCGGCCGCCGTTTCGCGCTGGATCTGGCCGCGGCGCGGGCCGATGCGCTGCGCGAACGCCTGGTGGAGCAGTTCGGCGACGACCTCGTGGGTCGGATCGAGACGCGTCGACCGCGACTGCCCGAAGCCGGTCTCACCCGCGGCGCGATCGCCGTGACACTGCGCCGCACGGCGAAGTGACCGCGTCGCGGCGCTGCCGGAGCGAAATGCGTGGCGAGATCGCACGGTCATCGCCTATGGTTCGCTCCAAAGGACGCCATCGACGTGAAAGACGAATTCGAAGTCACCAACATCGCGGTCTTCTTCGACCTCGAGAACGTCGTTCGTAGCAACGACAAGACGTTCAACGTCGAAGCCGTGCTGCAACGCTTGCTCGACAAGGGCAACGTCATCGTTCGCAAGGCCTACGCGGATTGGCAGCGCTTCTCGACCTACAAGCGCCCGTTCCACCAGGCGGCGATCGAGCTCATCGACATTCCGAGCAGCAAGGCGTCGGGCAAGAACAGCGCGGACATCAAGATGGTGGTCGACGCGCTCGAGCTCGCGTTCTCGAAGCCGCACATCGACACGTTCGCGTTGATCTCGGGTGACTCGGACTTCTCGCCGCTGGTCTCGAAGCTGCGCGAGCACGGC
This sequence comes from Planctomycetota bacterium, assembly GCA_020425915.1. GTDB lineage: Bacteria > Planctomycetota > UBA1135 > UBA1135 > UBA2386 > JAGQQZ01. The sequence goes on from JAGQQZ010000462.1 coordinate 6,178, forward strand.
AAGTACGTCATCGGTGTCGGCGCGAAGGAGAGCTCGAGTTCGCTGCTGATCGACAACTGCGAC
>JAGQQZ010000463.1 GCA_020425915.1 Planctomycetota bacterium
TCCTGTCGTTGCGAGCCCGAGTGAGGTCGCCGATGCGCGACGCTCAGCGCAACAACGCGTCCGCCGCGAGATCCGCCATCACGCCGTATCCACGATCGTTGCAGTGCACGTCGTCACGGATGAACAGGTCGTCTCGCGTCAGCGACTCGAGCAACTCGTCGAACTTCGGTCGCAGCGGCACGCGCCTCACGCCCTTCGCGGCGGCGACCGAGTCGACGAGCTTCTCGTGGTCGAGGTCCCGGAACGGATAGTCGAGCAGGAGCGGCTCGGCGCCGGCTTGTTTGCACGTGTCGACGATGGCCGCGAGATGTTCGACCAGGACCGTCGACAGGTCGTCCTGGCTCTCGAGGCCGCGGCGGAAGATCTCTCGCCACCGCTTCGCTTCGTCCGGCTGTGCGCCGAGGTCCGCGATCGCCCGTTCGAGCATCGCGTCGTCGACGAGATGGCGTGCGAGGCGGATGTGGTTGATGACGTGTTTCTCGGGCGCTCCGGCGCGCAGGCCCTCGAACAGGTTGCGCACGAACACGGCGGGCTGCGACTCCCGGACGAGCAGACCGCGTTGCACGAGCAGGTTCGGTCGCCATTCTCCGCCGTCGATCAGCTTCGGCAGGGCGCGGTCGATCGCCGCGACGACTTCGTCCGTGCGGCCGCGCTCGACCGCGTGCTTGACCATGATCTCCCAGGCGCGGTCGCTCTCGGGGTGCGCGTCGAGAACGCGGTCCGCAGTCGCGATCGCGGCGTCGATCTCACCGATCGCGATCTGTGCATGGGCCAGGGATTCTCCGGCCATGCGCGGGATCGGATCGGACGCGAGCTCCGCGGCCATCGACGCGACGCGACTCGCTGCCTCCTTCGGTCGTGACGTCGCGAGCAGGACCTGGACGATGCCTTCCTCGGCGTGCCACCGTTCGTCGGTCGCGATCCCGGCTTCGAACGCGGTCATGGCCGCGTCCCAGTCCTCCACGGCTGCCGCGCGGCGGCCACGCTGCACCGGTGTCAGGTCGGTGACCGGTCCGGGTTCCAACATCTGGACCTCGTCCCAGATCTCGCTCTCGAGGCGCAGCTTGCCGTCTTCGATGCGCCAGTCGACGTGCACGACCTGACCATCGGGCATGACGACGTTGAGAGTGGAGCCGTCGGTCTCCCAACGCAGTTCGGCACCCGCGTAGAGCATCCGGCCGGTGGGTTGGAAGTGGACCTCGACACCGTCCTTGTGCCAGACGCCGACGAATGCTCCTTCGCCGTGTTCCGCGAGTCGCCCGACCATCAGGATGTCGATCAGTCTGCCCGTGCGCCAGACGATCGGGAACGAGTCGCTCGCGTCGATTCGCCTGGTCATGCCGGGCTGCGACCACTGGTCGTTCGTGCCGACGAGGACGAACACGAACTCGGGGCGATATCGTTCGAGTTGGTCCGGCAGCAGGTCGAGCACGCCTTGGGAGTCCCGTCCGGGATAGCCACCGTTGACGACGACCCAGGCGCGGCCGTCGCGCTCGCGCAGCTTGCGTTCGAGCTGTGAGGGGTAGGAATTGCCGGTCGTCGCGCCGAGCCCGAAGGTCATCGAATCGCCGACGCAGAGCACGACGGGGCCGTCGCCGTCGCCGCGCACCTCGCCCGAGCGCCGGTTGGACCACGCGACGTACGCCACGATCTGCAGCGCGAGTTCGACGAACACGAAGAATCCGATCACCCAAATGGCGATGCGAACGAGCTTCGGACGACGTGGTTTCGGAGAGTTCACGGGACTTCGAGGAGCGAGGAGTATAGCTAGCCCTCGCCGGTCGGCACCCATTCGCTATCATCCGCCGCTCCGCGCGCCCTCGGATCCTGCCGCTCGATGTACATTCTCGGAATCTCCGCCTTCTACCACGACAGCGCCGCCGTGCTGTTGCGTGACGGGGAGATCATCGCCGCGGCGCAGGAGGAGCGATTCAGTCGAAGGAAGCACGATGATGCGTTCCCGCGCGAGTCGGTGCACTTCTGCCTGTCGCACGCCAACATCCGGATCCAGGACGTCGACTACATCGGCTACTACGAGAAGCCGTTGACGAAGTTCGAGCGCCTGCTCGAGACGTACCTCGCGTACGCCCCACGCGGCTTCCAGTCGTTCAAGCGTGCGCTCCCGCTGTGGCTCGGCAAGAAGGTGCGACTGCCGCGGATCATGGACAAGGAGCTCGGCGTGAAGGACGCGAGCTACGTGTTCTGCGAGCACCACGAGTCCCACGCCGCGAGCGCGTTCTTCCCGTCGCCGTTCGAGGAGGCCGCGATCCTGACGATGGACGGCGTCGGTGAGTGGGCCACTTCGTCGCTGGCGCGCGGCCAGGGCAACCGCATCGAGATGTTGAGCGAGATTCGGTTCCCGCATTCGCTCGGCATGCTCTACAGCGCGTTCACCGGCTACCTCGGCTTCAAGGTGAACGCCGACGAGTACAAGGTCATGGGCCTCGCGCCCTACGGCGAGCCGCGCTTCGTCGACGCGATCCTCGAGAACTTGATCGAGGTCCGAGAGGACGGATCGTTCTGGATGGACATGTCGTTCTTCGACTACGGCCCGGGCCTGACGATGACGAGCGACAAGTTCCACGCGCTGTTCGGTGGGCCGCCGAAATCGTCGGATGCTCCGATCGACCAACGCCACATGGACCTCGCGGCGTCGGTCCAGAAGGTCACCGAGGAGGTCGTGCTGAAGATCGCGCGACACCTGCACGAGGTCACGGGATCGAAGAACCTCTGCATGGCCGGTGGAGTGGCGCTCAACTGCGTCGCGAACGGACGGATCGCGCGCGAAGGGCCGTTCGAGAACATCTGGATCCAGCCCGCATCGGGCGACGCCGGTGGCGCGCTCGGGGTCGCGAAGTTCGTCTGGCACCAACTCCTCGGCAACGCGCGCACGCCTGGCGATCCCGACGCGCAGCACGGCTCGTTGCTCGGTCCGTCGTACGGCATCGACGAGATCGAGCGGATGCTCGAATCGCGCAACGCCACGTTCCAGACCTGTGACGACGACGCTCTGATCGAGCGCGTGACCGAGCTGCTCGCGAACGGTAGCTGCATCGGTTGGTTCCAAGGGCGCATGGAGTACGGCCCGCGCGCGCTCGGTTGTCGCAGCATCATCGGCGATGCGCGCGACCCGCGGATGCAGACCACGATGAACACGAAGGTCAAGTTCCGCGAGTCGTTCCGGCCGTTCGCACCCTGCGTGCTGCACGATCGGATGGGCGAGTACTTCGACCTCGGCGCGCAGAAGGACTCTCCCTACATGTTGCTGGTCGGGTCGGTGCGCGAAGCGCGCCGCCGACGCCTGACGCCCGAGGAGGAGGGGCTGACGGGTTTCGATCGACTCAAGGTCGTGCGCTCGGACATTCCCTCCACGACGCACGTCGATTTCTCGGCGCGCGTGCAGACGGTCGACGAGACGCGGAACCCACGCCTCCACGAACTGATGACGCGGTTCGCCGAGAAGACCGGCTCCGCCGTGATCGTCAACACGAGCTTCAACCTCGGTTGGGAGCCGATCGTCAATCGGCCGGACGAGGCGTACCACACGTTCATGGCGTCGAACCTCGACGCGCTCGTGCTCGAGAACTGCATCGTGTTGAAGGACCGACAGCTCTCCGAGGTCGAGAACATCCGCCGTGAGGACGGGCGCGAGCAGGACGTCGCGCTCGAGTCGCTGTGGCAGTGCCCGGCGTGCGGCGCGGAACTCGTCGTCCGCGAGCACGCGGCGACCTGTGCGGGATGTCAGCAGTCGTTCCACCAGGACGACGGGATCTGGCAGTTGTTCGCGCCGCACGAGAAGGTCGAAGGCGACGTCACCGAGGCGGTCAAGGCCTTCTACGAGGAGACGCCGTTCCCGAACTACGACGACCACGACAACGTCCGCTCGCTGATCGAGAAGTCGCGGCGCGGGAAGTACGGTCGGCTGCTCGGCGACCAGTTGCCCTACAACGCTCGCATCCTCGAAGTCGGCTGCGGCACCGGTCAGCTGTCGAACTTCCTCGCGGTCGGCTGCCGCACCGTCGTCGGCACCGACATGTGCATGAACTCGCTGCGGCTCGCCGAGAACTTCCGCCGTGAGCAGGGCTTGTCGCGGGCGCGGTTCCTGCAGATGAACCTGTTTCGGCCGGCACTTCGCCGGGAGCAGTTCGACGTCGTGCTCTGCAACGGCGTGCTGCACCACACGAGCGATCCGCGCGGCGGATTCCGCTCGATCGCGCAGCTCGTGAAGCCCGGCGGTCACATCGTGATCGGTCTCTACAACACCTGGGGGCGCCTGCTGCTCGACTTCCGTCGATTCGTGTTCCGGATGACCGGCGGCCGCGCGCGATGGATCGATTCGTACCTGCGCGGGACGCCGATGAGCAAGGAGAAGCAGAAGGCGTGGTTCGAGGACCAGTACCGCCACCCGCACGAGTCGAAACACACGATGGGTGAGGTCCTCGAGTGGTTCGACGAGGACGGGTTCGACTTCGTCAACGGCGTGCCGAAGTTGCGGCCATGGGAGGCGTTCGCCGAAGACGAGAACCTGTTCGCCCCGAACGACCCGGGCACGGCGTTCGATCGCGCGATCTCTCAGCTCAAGATGATCGTCACCGGGTCCAGGGAAGGCGGCTTCTACATCATGATCGGTCGCAAGCGCGGGGGTGAGTTCCGATGATCACCCCGTCCTGGCACCCGCCGCGCCACGAACTCCGGACGTTCGGGATCGTCGCGTTCTTCGTGTTCGGCGTGCTCGGGCTGGCGCTGCGGTTCCACTTCGGGCACCCGGTCGCGGCTTGGGTCGTGTGGGGGATCGGCACATTCGCCGGTGTCATGGGACTCGCCGCGCCGTTCCAGCTGTACCTGCTCTACCTGGTCGTCACCGTGGTCGCGCTGCCGATCGGCCTCGTCGTCTCGAACGTCGTGCTCGGGGTAATCTACTTCGGGATCATGACGCCGCTCGGCTGGGTCATGCGGCTGTCCGGACGCGATCCGCTGCGCCTGCGGAAGCCAGCCGTCGAGTCGTTCTGGATCCCCCGGACCCACAAGCGGGATCCGGCGAGCTACTATCGCCAGTCCTGACCGACACCGCCCGATGACCGACCAGAAGCCAGACCAAGACGACGCGATCGACCGCGACGCGTTCATCGCCGCCGGGAAGCAGAAGCGCAGCTCGAACACCGGCGAGATGCTGCACATGGTCCGTTCGACGCGGAAATGGTGGCTGCTGCCCCTGATCCTGATCCTCGTCGTGCTCGGTCTCGTGTTGTTGATCACGAGCACGGGTGCTGGGCCGCTGATCTACACGATCTTCTGATCCGACGTCAGCGGGAGATCTCGAGCATGCGCTCGTCGCCGGGCTCCACCGTCTTGACCGGGTAGATTCGACCGAAGTACTCGATCTCGTAGTCGCCGGGCGCGAGGTCGCCGACGAAGAACCGGCCGTCCTGGTCGGTCACGAGGTCGCGGCGACAGAGCGACAGGACGACGTGAGAGGTTCGAAACCTCGGGTTCTGCAAGTGCGCCGGCGTGTCCCCGTTGCTGCCGTGCACGATGATCCGCTGTCCGGATACGGAGCCTCCGGGTGTCACGATCCGTCCTTGGATGATCCGACGTGGTCGGAGGCGAACGTCTTCGATGTCGAGCTCACTGCCGGCGAGCGCGCGTGGTAGCTCGTGGATCGTCGTCGCGCGTAGTTCCTTGCGTACGACGAGCACGGGATTGCCGCGACCGAGGCCGCGGATCTCGTATCGACCTTGTTCATCGGTGCGCGTTTCGCGCCGGTCGACGAACTCGATCCCGTCGCCGACCGCTGCGACGAGGCAATCGCGAGCCGGCTGACCGTTGACGTCGAGCACCCTGCCGCGGATCGTCGTTCCTCCCTCCAGCGACACGTCGAGGACGAGTCGGCCTTCGATGGCCCAAGGCTTCTGGGCGGCTGCGGTCGCGTAGAGCGGTGCGCGCGCGAAGACCTGGCCGGCTCGCTCGGCATGGAATCCCAGCATCCGGTACCGACCCGACGCGTCACACTCGACTCGCTTGTCGAACGAACCGCCGATGCCGACCTCTGCGTTCGGGATCGGTTCGCCGGAGTCGCGGTCGACGACGCGCCCGGTGAGTTCGACTCCGCGAGCGACGTCGAAGCGCAACTCGTGAGCGCCGTCACTGCTGACGGGAAAGCGGTGGGTCTCGGGTGGAACCCCCTCCGCGAGTTCGGGCGCCGACACTTCGATCCAACCGGGCTGCACCCGCTCGAACCGGAATCGTCCATCGTCGTCGGTCCGCGTCGAGCGCGAGCCCGAACCGTCGAGGAATGCGAAGCTCACGTGTTCTCCGGCGAGCGGGACATCGTCGTCGCGGATCAGTAGCCCACTCACGTTCCCTCCCGACCGGAGGGTGACCGCGATCTCGGAACCGGCGTACACCCACCCGCGTTGCTCGATCGCGAACGGCGCGTGGTCGACTTCGATCCGATACGGATACGCCACCGGCGCTTGGAACGCCGTGAGTCCACTCGCGTTGGTCGGCAGCGTCGTCTCGTAGCGACGTCGGTTCGCATCGGTGACGTCGAGCCCGGTCTGGCCGGGCTGCAGCCGGAAACGCACCTTGGCGCCACGAATCGGTGTGCCGTCGGGAGCGTGGACGGCGACTCGGATGACGTCCCACTGCGCTGATGCGGTCGCCGACAGCAGGGTCGTCAGGAGGATCGCGGAGCAGGCCCTCATGGCGCCGATCGTAGCGCGGGTGCGGAGGTTGCGTGTGCTGGATCGGCGATGGGGTCGACGTGGGCCTCA
>JAGQQZ010000464.1 GCA_020425915.1 Planctomycetota bacterium
CGACCAGCCGGACCGCTCGCCGAGCACACGTGGCCGCTCGGTGGAATCGGCGACCGCACGCCCGGTCCAGTACGCGAGTCTCGCAATTCGCTCCATCTTGGGGAAGTCGAGCTTGTCGGCGTGGTCCGTGACCCTGTGGTAGTCGACGTGTTCGCCGTCGCAGAAGAACACGACCGGGACACCCTTCTCCGCGAAGTTGTAGTGATCGCTGCGAGCGTAGTACTTGTCGCCGACCGTCAGCTCCAGACCGAGCCGAGACGCGAATCGCGCAGCGTCCTGGACGAGCGTCGAGAACATCGCGTGCCGGTGGCTCGGTGTCGCGGACACCCGGCTGCCGGTCGCGATGTCCCCATCGCGACCGATCATGTCGATGTTGATGTCGGCGACGACACGCGCGAGCGGCCAGGTCGGATTCTCCGACCAGTACCTCGAGCCCCAAAGCCCGAGTTCCTCGCCGGAGACTGCGAGGAACACGACGCTCCGCTTGGGTCTTGCGGACGCCTTGGCGAACGCCTCGGCGATCTCGAGCAACCCGGATGTGCCGGAAGCGTTGTCGTCCGCGCCGTTGAACGGGTCGCCGTCGAGCCGGGTACCCATGTGGTCCATGTGCGCCGAGAACACGACCGCCTCCTTGGCGAGGGAATCTCCCTCAAGAACGGCGACCACATTCGTCGCGGTCGCGCGCCGATCGACCTTCACGGCGAGATCGAGCCGTCCGGACGCCTTGGCACGTCTGGGCGATTCGAACCCATCCCCGACGACCTTCACACTCATCGCGTCGAGGAGCGCCGTCGAGATCTCACGGTTGACGAAGACGAGCGGAATCGGATGCGGTCGATCGACTTCCTTGCCGTCGTTGCCATAGCCGAGGATCGGCTTGCCCGGCAGCAGAGCGTCGTAGTTGAGCGCGTCAGCGATCCCTCCGTCGTCCTCGAGCAAGCAGACGACGAGCGCGCGTGCGCCGCGATCGGCGGCCTCTTTCGCGACCATGCCGAACTTGAGGAGGTCCCGCCGTGCGGTCATCGCACCGCGCTCGGTGGCGGCACGCGTCCGCGCGACGATCACCGGCACGCCCCGACCGATTCCTGGCGGGAACGATTCGGGAGCTCCGTGCTCGGCGAACACGAATCCCGAGGCACTGACGCGTTTCGTGTCCTTCCCCGGGATCACCGCGAAGCCGACCTCGAACGTACGCTGTGCGATCCGGAGCTTGGTCTGCTTGGCCTCCAGGTAGCTACACACGACGGGGTAGTGCTGGACGAACGACCGCTTGTCACCGAGCGGCTTCAAGCCGAGTGACTCGAAGTGCGACGCGATGTACTCGGCCGCCGCGAGTTGCCCTGCGGTCGTCGTGTAGCGTCCCCCCAATTCGTCCGACGCCAAGTAGCGCGCATGGCGTTCGAGGTCCTTGCGATCGACCAACTCCATTCCGACCGGCGCATCCGCCGGAAGTCCCGGCGCCTCGTCGGCCTGAGCGGCGACGGAGCATGCGAACACGGCGAGGACGAACGGTGTCGAGATTCTGAAGGTCTGCATCGTGGTGGACGTGCAGCCTCACGTTACAACCAACCCCATGCGAATGTGCGCGATCGCTGTGATCCTCGGAATCACCGCAGGCTGTGGTGGCCTGGTCCCGGTCAAGCGTTACGCATCGATCAGCGACGTGCACACGACCGCCCCGCGTTCGCTCGCCGAGTCCGGACGCGGCACGCCGATCGAATTTCCCCCGGGAATCCGCTGCATCGTCGCGATCGACGCATTCGAGTCTGCCGTCTCGGAGCTGCCGTCGCGTCGTTACGAGATGGCGATCACGATCGTCGACGAAACGGCCGACTCGACCCGACCGATGCCGGAACCCGTGTTCGACACCGCCGAACTCGTCGACGACGCGGGCCAGCGATTCCGCTGCCGCCGCGCGATGCGTCCGGCCGACGACCCGCGTCCGACGGACCCCGGAGAGCCGGCCGTCGCGGACTTCACGCTCGTGTTCGACCTTCCGCCGAACTATCGATTCCGCTCGGTGACCGACCTGACGGTGCACTGGCAGCTCCGTACACCCGACGACGAACGGCTCTCGATCTCGAGTCGATTCCGCAGCTGAAATGTCTCGCCGCCTAGTTTCGACTCTGCTCCTCCTCCCCCTCCTCGCGTGTACCGCGACCCCCGCGCCGGGCCGCCCGCTCGAGCGAAGCGGGGACGAGATCTCCGTCTGCGGCCAGTTGTTCCACACCGGGACACCGGTGGTGCTGTGGAACGATCCGGGTGGCTACAGCGCGTACCGAGCGACGCGACGCTTCACGCCGGTTCCGGACGGCGAACCGACCGACAAGCAACTCTACGGCACGCGCACGACCGACGACGAAAAGCTCGCGGCCCGCGTCGAAGCTCGCGGATGGACACTCGAAGACCTCCGCCACGTCGTCAAGCAGTTCGTCATCCACTACGACCAGTGCGGCACGTCACTCGGTTGTTTCCGCGTGCTGGAACAGCGCGGACTGTCCGTCCACTTCATGCTCGACCTCGACGGCACGGTCTACCAAACGCTCGACCTGAAGGAACGCGCATGGCACGCGAGCCAGGCGAACAGCGCGGCCGTCGGCGTCGAGGTCGCCAACGTCGGCGCGTACACCCAACCCGTACACCACATCCTCAAGGCGTGGTACGCGGACGACAGCGGCGGCGTTCGCGTCCAGTTCCCGAAGTGGATCAAGGACTCCGGACTGCGGACCAAGGGATACGTGCCTCGCCCCGCTCGCCCCGACATCCTCTCCGGAACGATCCACGGCAAACAGTACTGGCAGTACGACTTCACCGACGCACAGTACGAGGCGCTCGCGAAGCTGTCCGCCGCGCTCCATCAAGTCCTCCCCGCCATCCGTCTCGAAGTCCCGCGCGATACGGACGGATCGATCCTCAAGCGAGCGCTGACGCCCGAGGAGCTCGCCGACCACG
>JAGQQZ010000465.1 GCA_020425915.1 Planctomycetota bacterium
CGCCGGTCGCCGCAGGCGATCGGCCGGCGTGACGGCGACGGGGCGGGCGAGGGGAACCCCTCGCTTCGCTTCCGAGCCCGAACGACACGCGCCAGCAAGCGCGAACCGCGATCACCAGGCGGCGCGCGCCCGCCAACTTCGGATCTTCCGATCGTCGCACGCTGGGCCATCGGTCTCTTCGATGTTGGAAAGCGCACGCCGACTTCGGCTCGACCGCGGCCTCGATGTTGGCGCGCGCCCGCCGAGTCGAGCACTCCGAACTCCACTCCGTGGCGCGCGCCCGCCAACCTTCAGAGCCCGAACGTCGTGAGCCGCGCGCTCAGCGCACGCGCACCTTCACGGTCTCGCCGATCGTGTCCATGATCGCGCGCAACGCATCGTAGTCCGGATGCCGCAACGTCATCCATGCGTTCGCGTGATACCCGCCACTCACCGGCTGCGTCCCCGAACCCGGCGGCGGCATGTGCATGTGGATGATGTTCTCGCCGAACCGGCGGCGGATCTCGTCGAGGCCGTCGTAGCCGGCGATGCGACCGTCGGCTTCGGGGCGCAGCGCGATCATGCCGGCGCTGTACTTGCGCGAGAGCTTCAGGTCGGTGCCGCCGTGCACGATGAGCTTGGCCCACTCGACGAAGACGTCGGCGTCGTTCGCGTCGCCGTAGAGCTTCCAGACGCCGACGCCGGGCGGGCGGCAGCCGATCTCGGAGAACTTCAGGCCCTTGGGACCGAAGAACCACTCCATGTGCGTCGCCGACGTGCCGATCTCGAGCACGTCGATGACGCGCTTGCCGAGCTCCTTGACCTCGTCGTACTCGGGCAGGTCGATGCGGTTCGTGCACAGGATCTGCGGCGAGATCCAACGCGTGCGCATCGCTTCGAGCACGTTCGGGAAGTAGTGACATGCGAAGTCGTGGACGACCTCACCGTCGAGGCACAGCGTGTCGTAGAAACCCTCGTGTCCTTCGATGAACTCCTCGACCGCTGTGTGGGCGCCGCGATCGACGCCGGTCGCCTGGATCGCGGCTTCGAGTTCCTCGTCGTTGTCGACGCGATACGTGCCGGCCGCGCCCGCCGCGTTGGTCGGCTTGAGCACGATCGGGTAGCCCTCGCGCTCGACGAACTCGCGGACCTCCTCGGCCGAGGTCGCGCCGGTCGAGGCGGCGCACGGTACGCCGGCCTCGCGCAGCACCTGCTTCATCGCCGGCTTGTCACGACACAGGAACGTCGTCTTCGCGGTCAGACCAGGGATCTCGCAGCGTTCGCGCACGTGCGCGACCGGCATCATGTGGGCCTCGATCGTCGCTTCGAGCCGGTCGACCCACTCGCGCTGCTGCACGGCTCGGACCGCCTCGTAGAGCGACGGCTCGTGGGTGACCGACGGCACCTGCTCGTAGGCGTAGAGCCACGACTTGAGCTCGGAGTCGAGGGCTTCGACCGGCGATTCGCCGATCCCGGTGACGCGCGCGCCGACGGCGTGCAGCGCCCGGACGTGGTCACGCTGGGTGCGGGGGAAAGCGGGTTCGGCGAAGAGGACGTGCATGGATCTGTCGCGGTCAGGCGCCGAGTCATCATCCACCTTGCTCCCCGAGACGGCAACGCGCGAACCCGGTCCTGCCCGCGATAGAATCCGCGCCCGATGCTCGACCCCATCCAACAACGCGTCCTCGGCGTCCTGATCGAGAAGGAACTCGCGGTTCCGGACTCCTATCCGCTGACCGAGGCGTCCCTGCTCGCCGGTTGCAACCAGAAGAGCAACCGCGACCCCGAGATGTCGCTCGAGAGCCACGACATCCACGAGGCGCTGCTCGCGCTGCGCGAATCGGGCTGGGTCACGCGGATCGACGGCAGCAGCCGCTCGGCCAAGTACCGCCACAACGTCGAGACGATGCTCGGGGTCAACGACGCGCAGAAGGCGATTCTGTGCGAACTGCTCGTGCGCGGCGCGCAGGCGCCGGGTGCGCTCAAGCCGCGCATCGCGCGCATGGGCATCGCGAGGAACCCGGCGGAGATCGGCGACGAGCTCGACGCGATGGCCCGTCGGCCAGGCGATGCGATCGTCGAGCAGGAACCGAAGCGCCCGCGCGAGCGCGACCAACGCTGGGCGCATCGACTCGGACCGGCATCGGAGACCGGGGCCACGGATTCGGAGGCCGAGGCGATCGCCACGCCACCGTCCGCACCCGAACCAGCTGCCGCGCCGGACCCGGAACTCGAAGCCCGCGTCGAACGACTCGAACGTCAGGTCCTCGCGTTCAGCGAGGAACTCTATCGACTGCGCAAGATCGTCGAGCCGCACTGATGCGCGTGACGCCACTCGCATCCGGCAGCCAGGGCAACAGCGTGTTGCTCGAGATCGGGCGCCATCGCCTGCTCGTCGACGCCGGGCTCGAGTGCGAGGAACTCGAAGCGCGACTCGCGCAGGTCTCGGGCGCGCCGCGTTCGGTCGACGCGATCCTGCTCACCC
>JAGQQZ010000466.1 GCA_020425915.1 Planctomycetota bacterium
AGTCTGATACTCGCCGTCGACGATCGACTGCGCGACTCGGCCGAACGTCACGGCACCCGTCACGCGCTGATCGGGGGCGTCCGGCACCACGGCGGAGACGTCGAGGTCGCGGACGCGGAGTTCGTCGCGCGTCCATTCGATCTCGGCGTTCGACTCGAGCGACTCGATCCGAGCCCCCGGCCTGCCGTCGATGCGCGCGCCCACGCGGGCCGAGAACGGCGCCGGGTGCTGGACGAGGACGAGTTCGGCGCCGTTCCAACCGAGCGGCAGCGGCCCCGCCGCTTCGAAGGCGATCGCGTCGCCGACCGTCGCCGTGAGCTGCTCGACCGTGAAGTGCGATGCGTTGCGCCGAACCTCCAGGTCGAGCGCCATCGCTCCCGTCGGAGCGGAGAACACCTCGTGTTCGAAAACGACCACGTCACGTACGTCGGGGACCTCGACACGAAGACGGACCGTGCCGTCCGGATCGTCGAGGGCTCCGTTGAGGGTCACGTTCCCCGTCGCGTTCCCGGGGGGTAGGTCCTGTCCGAACACTCGACCGAGCTGCAGCAAGTCCGCTCGCAGGTCCTCGACGCTCGCGAGTAGCGTGCGAGCAGCGAGGTCCACGTTCCCCGACGCGTTCATCGCCAACGCTCCCGAGCACCGTAGCCCCGTGAACTCGATCCGATCGTCACGCCACGTGATCGGGCCCACGACTCGCTGCGGTGGCCGGTCCGGCGGGGACTCCTCGCGGATGTCGAGCTGCAACGAGGCCGCGCGCGCGTTGGGCTCGAACGACCCGGCGACCCCGATCGCGAGCAGTGGCACCTGCGGCGCGCGCTGGTCGCTCACTCCGCTCGCCGATACGTCGTAGGTGACCGAGCCCGACGGGTCGACGTCGAGCCGGCCCGTCACGGCCGTCCACGTCGTCCGATCGAACGCTCCCGGTCCGACGCCGAGACGTGTGGAGACTGCCGGATGTTCGAGAGTGCCCTCGAGCTCGACGCTCGCCGTCCCCGTCAGGCGGATCGGGCCGAAGTCCGGGACTTCGATGACGAACGGCGTGTCCGCGCGGGCCTCCGCCGACAGGGATCCCGTCGCCGAGCGATCGTCGATCGGTATCGATCCATGCGTGATCCGCGCCGTCACGTCGTCGCGCCAGCTCAGCACTCCGTCATCGACCGACAACATGCGGTCGTCGACCGATCCTGCGATCCAGCCTCGTCGGGGGACGAACTCTCGAAGGCGCGCGGGGATCAGGGACTCGAACCGACGCGCGTCGTCGACTTGCACGACGATCTCTCCGGTCATGGTCGCCAACCGCGCGTCCGTGCGACGTGGGTCGTCGATCGAGACCCTGCGGGCGGAGACGGAGCCGCCGGGTACCGACAATTCGAACCGCGGCATGTGCCAGCGCGCGCCGGGTTCGAGCTCGAGACGCGCCTCGGCGGTGACGTATCCTTGGTCCGCGACCTCGATCCCCGAGGCCTCGATCGTCGCGCCGACCCGATCGGGTTCGGCCTCGAGTCGCCCGGACGCGCCACCGCCGTGCAGCGGAACGTCGACTCCGAAAGCGCGCAGCAGCCCGCCGGGGTCGCTGAGGCCCACGTCGAACGAGGCCGTCCGATCCCGAGTGACGAATCCGAATGCCGACAGCCCGGCGAATCCCACCTCGAGGCGCCGGCGATCGGACGGCTGGTCGAGGTAGGCCGTGAGCCGGCCGCGACGCGTACCGTGCTCGGAGGCGATCTCGCACTTGCCGACGTCGATGCGGACGCCGGCCGGCGCGATCTGCGCGAGCGTGTTCCAGGTGGCGTCGGGGACGGACGAGTCCGATTCCTTCGTGGAGTCCTCGACCGCCGGCGGAATACGGACCCTGATGACGTCTGCCGACGCGCGAAGACCGTGGAGGACGTCGAGCCAGCGCATCCGGACGAGGTCCGACAGCCGGATCGCCGCCTCGAAGTGGCCTTCACGGATCTCGAGCCACTCCGAGTCGCGGACCTCGAGTCCGCGCACGACGAGCGTGTCGATCCAGTTCCCGTCCAGGGCCTCGATCGAGACGGAGCCGGCCGTGGCCTCGGCGAGCCAGGCCTCGGCGCGAGCGATCAAGAGGTCCTCGAGCCAGTGGCGACGCGTCAGGTACGCGGTCATCGCGAGGATCAGGGCGATCAACGCGACGCGCACACACATCGCTCCCAGGCGGCGCAGCCGGCTCGGACGCTTCACGGGCTGCGCAGTGGGGATGTTCGGGTCGGGCGAGGACGCACTCGCGTCGTCAGACATCGAGGTGCCAGAAGTTGTGTGGGCTCCGGACGACGGGGATCGTGACGATCACCTCGTACGCCAACAGCGTAACGGCGAGCGCTGCGAGTGCGACCCATGGTGCGATCCGTCCGAAACGGCGCGTGACGCGATCCAGACCATCGAGGTAGAGCAGGCCGATGAGGACGATCATCCCGTTGTGGACCCGACCGGTCACGAGATACGGTTCCTCGCGCGACGGGTACATGTTCGGCCCGAAGTCGAACGCCACCGAGATCAAGACCATGATCGCGAAGCCGACCAGGATCGCGATGCACGTGCCGAGAACGGTTCCGTCGGGCAATCGGTCGCGGCGTCGCCGCAGAGTGGCGAGGATGGCCACCCCGCAGAGGATCGGCGTCGACCATGCGAGGAGCGTGTCGATCCAACCGATGCTCATCACCTTGCCGTGCCACTCGATCTCGCCGCGCCAGAAGTGGTCGATCAATCGGCCCCAGAACCACCGGAACCCGTCCCAGGTGTAGATCGGGTGGTCGAACCAAGCGGCGATCGAGTGCTTCGGGGTGATGCCGAGGACTTCGCACTTGTGGAACGACGGCGTCAAGTGGCCGCTCGTTCGGAACAGCCACACGTGCCACGTCGCGGTCGGCACGAAGAAGCCGAGGATCGCGCTCACTCGCTTGCGATCGAGTTGCCACGGTCGCCCGACGATCGCCAGCACCGCGAACATCAACGTCATGTTCGGTGCCTTGGCGATGAACATCAGGCCGACCAGGATTCCGAGCACGAGCGACTCGACGATCCCGCTCACTCGGTCCCGCATGCGGACGGCGAGCCACAGCGCCGCCGAGAAGAACAGGATCGACGGCACGTCGTTGTTGATGAAGTAGAAGACGTCCTGCGGAAACACCGCCACGAGGGTCGGTAGCCCGAGCCAAAGCAGCGACCGATCCGGCACGAGTCGGCGCGCGAACAGGTGGGCGAACACGACCCCGCCTGCGAGCATGAACGCTCCGAGCAGACGCACGAAGTAGAGCTGGTCGAGCTTGCCGAGCCCGAGCCAGCGCGCGAGATTCAGCCACTGCCCGGCCACTGCGTAGTAGGGGGGGGCTTCGAGTGCCTCGTGGTTGGGTTTGCCTCCGAACTCTGCGAGTTTCTGCTCGAGTGCCGCCCGGCGCATCTCGTCCGGTAGGTCGAACTGAGCCGGCAACGGGGGCGGCTCGGCGCCGTGGAGGTCGATCCACTCGGCCGAGCTGTAGAACGTGAACATCTCGATCGTCTCGGCGACGTAGGCGTCGTCGTCGGCGCTCGGCGGATTGCCGGCAGCGTGCCGGTAGACGAGGTCGACGTGCGAGATCTCGTCCATGTGGCCGAAGAACGGGAAGCTCAGCGCGAAGAACGCGACCCGCACGAACGCGAGCAAGGCGAGCGATGCGACGATCCACCGCACGCGCGCGGAGTGTGCATCGATCATGGACGAGTCCACACTTCTTTCAGCAGGCGGAGCATCGAAGAACTCCGCAAGTAGAAGTCGTGGACGCGTCGGGTTCTGCCGGGGAACCACTTCCAGAGGAACGCGCCGAGCACGAGCCGCTCGGCTCGAATCGACTCGAGCGCGACCCGCATGCACGCGAGCTGGGTCGCCTCGGCCTCGTCGCCGTCCATCTTCGCATTCCACGGCTCCACGGCGGTCGAGAACGAACGGTTGTAGCCGAGTTCGGTGAACACGACGAACTTGTCGAGCGGTTCGGCGAACTCGCGGAGCTCCCGCATGCGGCGTCGCCATCCCTCACGCAGCACGCTCTCGTCCGCCGTCGGCGTGTCCGCGATCGGGAAGTAGGCCTGGATGCCGATCACGTCGAGGGCGTCCCAGAAGGGTACGTGTCGGTAGTCCGTCCAGTTCGCGGCGTAGGTCAGCGGCGCTTGGGTGACCTCGCGGACCCGGCGGATGATCTCGCGCCAGTGTGCCTCGTCGAGGAGGCGATCGAGTTCGGTGCCGACGACGAACGCGTCGGCGTCCTTGCAGGCCGCGGCGACCTCGACGATCCAGTCGGTGTAGGTGCGCCAGAACCGTTCGAGCTGTTCGGGCGCGGTGAACGTGATCGCGCCTCGCCACGCGAACGCCGACCCCCAGTAGCCGAGGTGCGGCTTGATCATGATCTTGACGCCGCGACGGTGGGCCTCGTCGATGGGGCGGATCAGATGGGCAGGAGCCGATCCGGGTTCGAACCGACGGAACTCGACGGTGCCGTCGTTGCGAATCCAGGCGTACGGGTGCACGCAAACCCACGACGCCCCGGTCGCGCGCACTTCGTCGATCGTCGAGCCGATGACGTCGGTGCCCCAGTCGCGACCGGAGCCGTGCGTCGAGATCGTGATGCCGTCGACATGATGGTGGGCACCGTCCTGGGCCC
>JAGQQZ010000467.1 GCA_020425915.1 Planctomycetota bacterium
GGAAGCGGTCGCCCGCCCCGTGGCGCGCTCGATCCCGGGCCCGGCCGACTTCGCCGCCGGATAGAATCCCCGGCCGCCCCGCGGACCGCCAACACGCTCCCGCGTCACGCTCGGAAGGCGTCCCACGACACCGACCGGGCCCCCGGCCCGCCCACGGGGTCGCCCGGTCCCCGCTCTCCCTCGATCGCGAGGGACCCCGCCATCGCCATGAAGCGCAAGGTCCTGTTCGGGACGATCGTCTGGACGCTGCTCATCACGCTGCTGCACGTCCAGCTCAACGTCGGTTGGAGCCGCCTCGTCCACGAGGCGAAGGTCCTCGTGAGCGGCGAGCGGGAGGAGCTGATCGTCGGCTTCCTCCCGGTGACATGACACCTCACCTGCCCGGTCACCAGTTGGGTGACCGAACACTCCGAGCAGGGCACCCTCTTCCGTTCGCGCAAGTTCACGGACTGGCCCACGGTCAAGGAAGCGCTGATCTCGAAGGAGGTCGGCGGCGTGTTCATCCTCGCGCCCATGGCCATGCAGCTCGTGGCCGACGGCGTCCCGATCAAGGTGGTCTACCTCGGGCACCGCGACGGGACGGCGATCGTGGTCGGCAAGGACTCCGGCATCACCGACTTCGGCGGGCTGCGCGGCAAGACCATCGCGATCCCGAGTCGCTACGCGAACCAGAACGTCCTCATCCACCGCCTGATGCGGCAGTGGAACATCGGCGAGGACGACATCGACATCCGTGAACTCCCGCCGCCGGAGCACCCGACGGCGCTGCAGTCCGGTTCGATCGACGCGTACATCGTCGGCGAGCCCTTCGCGGCGAAGGCCGAGGTCGACGGCTTCGGACGCGTGCTCTACCACACGAAGGACATCTGGCCGGAGTTCATCTCCTGCGTCCTCGTCGTGCGCGACGACCTGATCGAGGAACACCACGAACTGGTGCAGGAGCTCGTCGACGGCATCGCGAAGTCGGGCCTCTGGCTCGACGAGTCGCAGGAGCACCGGATGGACGCGGCGGAGATCGCCGCCAAGAACTACTACTTCCAGAAGCCGGAACTCCTGAAGTACGTGCTGAGCAAGCCCGTCGACCGCGTCAAGTACACGAACCTCACGCCGCTGCGCGAGGAGTTCGACTCGATCATGGAACTCGCGTTCGAGATCGGAGTGTTGAGTCGCCGCGTCGCCTTCGAGGAGTACGCGGACGACTCGTTCGCGCTCGCCGCGACGAAGAAGGCGTGGGACCTCCAGCAGCTGCCGCGTCCCGAGGAGACGCCGTGAACGAGTTCGTCCTGCCGTCGCTCCTGCTCGTCCTCTCGCTGGGCGCGCTGCCGCTGGTCTCGCGGTTCCGATCCGGTGTGCGCACGTTCGTGATGCCGACGCTGGTGATCCTCGCGACGCTCTTCGCGTGGCACCTGGCGTGCGCCGCGCTCGGCACGCGCGTGTTCCCCTCGCCGATGCAGACGGCTGCGGCGTTCGGCGAGCTGTTCGAGAGTCAACGCCTCCTCGGGGACGTGGTCGCCAGCCTCTTCCGCGTCACCTTCGGCTTCCTCCTCGCCGCCGGCATCGGGATCCCGCTCGGCCTCGTGCTCGGCTGGTCGACCCGCAGCTTCGAGGCGCTCAACCCGATCATCCAAGGGCTGCGCCCGATCTCGCCGATCGCGTGGATCCCGATCGCGATCCTGTGGTTCGGCATCGGCGACGGAGCCGGCGTCTTCCTGATCTTCCTCTCGACGTTCTTCCCCGTGACGGTCGGCACGACGGCGGCGGTCCGCAACATCTCGCTGGTGCACCGGCGCTCGGCGCTCAACTTCGGCGTGCAGGGGCTGGAGCTCTTCCGCCGCGTCGTCCTGCCCGCCGCGCTCCCGCAGATCATCACGAGTCTGCGCATCGCCCTGGGCGTCGCGTGGCTCGTCATCGTCGCCGCGGAGATGGTCGGCATGGACTCCGGTCTCGGTTACCTCATCAACGACGCCCGCAACGCGGGCAGTCGCTACGACCTCGTCGTCGCGACGATGATCGTGATCGGCGCGATCGGCATCGTGCTCGACTACCTCATCCGACGTCTCGAGCGCTTCGACGAGGTGCGTTGGGGGTACGTGCAGCGATGAGCGCACGCGAGCCGAAGGTCGTCTTCGAGCGTGTCTCGAAGACGTTCCCCAAGAAGAAGGAGGTCCTCCAGGTGCTGCAGGACATCGATCTCTCCGTCGCCGAGGGCGAGTTCGTCTGCCTGCTCGGTCCGTCCGGCTGCGGGAAGTCGACCTTGCTCAACATCGCCGGCGGATTCGAGGAGCCGACGTCGGGCACGGTGCGCATCGACGGTCAGCTCGTCGACGGCCCGAACGCTCGACGCGTGTTCGTGTTCCAGGAGTACGGCATCTTCCCGTGGGCGTCCGTGTGGGACAACGTCGTGCTCGGCGTGCGCCATCGCCCCAGGTCGGAGCAGCACGAGATCGCGCAGGGCGTGATCGACCTGGTCGGACTCACAGGGTTCGAGAAGGCTTATCCGATGGAACTTTCCGGAGGAATGAAGCAGCGCGTCGAGGTCGCGCGCGCCCTCGCCGTGTCGCCCGACGTCATCTACATGGACGAGCCGTTCGGAGCGCTCGACTCGCTGACGCGTCTGACGATGCGCGCCGAGCTCATCCGCATCTGGAACACGCGCAAGCCGACCGTCTTGTTCGTGACGCACGACGTCGACGAAGCGATCCAGATCGCCGAACGCATCGTCGTGTTCAGCGCGCGTCCCGGTCGCGTCGCCGGTGTCGTCGACGTGCCGCTCGAACATCCGCGCGACCTATCGAGCCACGCATACGCCGACATCAAGCGCGAGCTGTACGGACTGCTCGGCGTCGTGCAGGCGGTCTGACGCGCGTCACGGCCGCACCATCGCCCCGTCGAGCGTCGCGCCACCGCCCGACACGAGCCGGTCCACGGCCAGCCCGACGCGCTCCTCGATCCGGGCCGACGTCCGCGCGAAGCCGAACAGGCGCGCGACCTCGCGCACGAGATCCGCGCGCTCCATGGCGCCGAAGGCGACGAGCAGCACGCGCGCCGCGTTCGCGAGTTCGCGCGTCGACAGTTCGTCGATCTCGCGAGCGTCCGCCTCCGTGACCGGCGGACGGAAGCCGTCGAACGCGTCGGGCGCGGCGCCCGCCGGCCACAGCACGGTGACGCCGTGGTCGTCCTCGACGACGGCGCCCGAGCGCCGCACCGCGGTCTGCACGACGTCGCGCACGCGCGCGGCGATCCGGTCGATGCC
>JAGQQZ010000038.1 GCA_020425915.1 Planctomycetota bacterium
TCGAACAGGCTCACGACCTCGGGACGATCCAGCGTGGCTGCATTCTCGACCTCGATCCAGCGAGCCAGACTGCCGGAACCGCGCAACCGCTTCGCAGGATCGGGCAGTTCCTTGCCGCGGTTGAAGTAGAGCTTCACCCCATCGGCGCTCGCGCGGATCGCGATCACTCCCTCGTAACCGTGCTCGCTCGGGGAATAGCTGACGACGAAGCAATCGCGATACTCGTAGATCACTTCGTGCGCGGTGGGCAGGCGCTCCGACAGCCACTTCCGCATTGCGCGGATCAACCGCAGATGATCGGGCGCGAACTTGTCGATCAATGCGCGCAGCTCGGCTTCGGCGGATCGACGCTGCGCGGCGGACTGCGGGATCGGGTCGGTGGAGCTCATCGGTTGGTCCTGATTCTAGCGGTTCGGTCGCAGCCGCCGCCGGACGCCGGGCACGGCAGGCCCACGGTCAGGAGCGCGCTCGGTCTCACGCCCCGACGATATCGACGATGCACTCGGCGAGACTGCCCCAGGCCGGAGCCGCGAAGTCCGCTCGAAACACCTCGCCCGATCCGAGGTCGATGTAGCAGACACCATCCAGATCGCTGCGGAAGAACGCGAGGTAGCCCGGCACCGCGAATGGCGGCTCCTTGTTCTGTTCCACGACATCGCACCAGTCGAGTCCCGGGTCTTCGTGGATACCGAAGAGCGGATCCCCGTGCAGCTCCGCGTAGTTGAGTCGACGGAGGTACTCCGCGTATTCGGCGGGGAAGCGAATGCCGAGCGCGGACTCGGCGCTCGAGATCGCGTCTTCGGACACTCCCGCACCGACGCAAGCGCCGGAATGCGTGGTCAGGAGCTTCAGAGCATCTCCGATCCGTGCCGTCATGGGTCGTTCCGACATGAATGGTGCTGGTCGGCACGAGTCTAGCAGATCGCCTAACGCCAATTCGCCCGAACGAAGGGCACCTCTCGAGCGAGCAGCGCCCGGCAGGGGCAGCACGCTACTCCGATCGACCTCGAATCCGAACGGCAAGAGCCGGCGCAGCGAAGCTCGCAACGAGCACGAGCGGCCAGATCCGACCCCGCGACAAGTCGTAGTCCGCGAGCAACCGCTGCCACGGATACCCGAACACGTAGTGACCCGCGAGGAATTCGAACGCGAGGGTCAGAAGCAACCACGTCAGACCGACGGTCCAAGCTTCGCCATGCGAACGCGGCCGTATCCAGCGGATCGACAGCCACGCGACGAACAGGATCAAGGAGCACAGGATGAGCGTGCTCGCGACGTGTGCCGCCCGCTCGCCGAGCCACGGGATGAGCAGCGCCTCACGCAGGAAGCCGTTGAGGATGGCCACCAGCATGAGCGCGAGCCACACGGCGATCGCGCGAGCCAGCATCATTCGAGTTCCCATGTTCGCTGACGCGGAGTTCCCTCCGCCGGAAGTTCCCGCTCTATCGCGATCCGGAGTGCCAGTCGTCGAGAACCCGCTGCACCTCACCGAGGTCCGCACGCGGAAACGAGATCCGGTCGAACACGACGAAGACCCCGTGCCGGTCGTCGTCGATCGTCGCGGCCTCGGACACCTTGCAGTGGATGCCGGCGTCGACCATCGCGCGTGCGATCGACGGGACGAACCGACGTCGCACATCGATCCACGGGTGAATCTCGTCGACGCCAGGTCGAGTCGCACGTCGACCGGGGTTCACCGTCGAGTCTCGGTACCACGGGTGCTCCATCGCCGGAGCCATGTTATCGACAACCGGCGATCGAGCGCCGCCGCTCACCGAAGGAACGGGAAGAACTCCACCCTGTCCATGTCGTCGGCCAGGATCCACGCGATCACCCAGCATGCGACGAGGCCGACGACGATCCCCGCGAGCCCCATCCACTTGCCACGCCGGCGATCCCACACGAACCCCAGGAACCCGAGCACGCCGGCGAGGAGGCAGAGGGACAGACCGACCAAGAACGCGATCGGTGTCCGGGAAGAAGGTCCGTGACGGAGGATCCGCTCCCACATCCCGAAGTACGTCAGGAACGGGGCCCCGATGGCGAGCAGGATGCTCGCCGTCGCCGTCCAGTTCCATCCGTCGTGGGGCTCCTCAGCGCGATCGCGTCGCTCGACCACTTCCACATGGCAGAGACTAACCCATCCATGTGCGAGCCCACCGTGCGGTTGGCCGACTCGTCACCGTAGCCCGCCCGACAGGAAGCGCGGTGAGTCGATCTCAATCCCGGACGAGTCCCGCCTGGCACACGCACCCGTCTCGTCCGAGCCGAATGACGAGCCACTCCGAGTCGACACTGATGAGGCCCCGCTCCGGCCCCAGCCAGTAGACGAGATCCCACTCGGAGAAGTACGCCGTTGGCGGGGGCTCGCCGAGCAATGCAACGACCTCGGCTCGCGACCGACCCAGCAGCACTTCGTCTGCGAGCATCCTGTCCGCCATGCCCCGTCGGATGCCGGACTTCACCCGAGCGTCGTCGTGCCACAGCGCAGCATCGAATGCGCGGCCCGGGAACAGGCTGCACTTGATCGTCGCCGCGGCGACGACGACCAACGCGAGTAGAGAGATCCGACCGAAGCGTCCGAGGCTCGGCATCGTCAGTCACCCATCACGCGGAGCGGTTCGGCGTGCGCGCAGTCCGGACGTGTCGAGGCGAGCATCGGGAACATCTCGATCGCGGACCCGAATCAGACGCCATCCCGACCGGCGCGCTGCAACTGCTCCAAGTAGCGATCTCCGCGCCACCACGGCCAGAACCTGGTCGCCGCCATGAGCCCCACGACGACCGCCGGCCAAGCCCACCGCAGACTGGAGATGTCGAACACGATTCCGACCACGAGGAGGGCACCGGCCGCGCCGATCAGCAGGCCCACGATCGCGATCTGTTGAATCGAGTGCTTCGGGATCACCACCCACTCGTCTCGGAGGATCTCCGGCAGTCGTTCCACCAATCGGTCGAGATCACGGTCCACGTTGTCGTCGCTACTCATGGCGATGGGGTCGTTGTCCCTCACGTCTGCTCCGCGCGAGCGAAGCTCCTTCGGCAGTGCGTGCGAATTCTAACTCGATCGCCGTCTCTACGCCGTCGGCACACGACCCTGGGTCTGTATCGGCGCATGCCGAGGTGCACCGAGCGTCGACGCGCATTCGTCCCGGAGCGTCAGCCAGCCTCGGAGCCTTGGAAACTGTCCGAGTGCTCGATCCGTGCCGACGAGCGGCGCTGTCATCCGTCGGGAACGCGAACGCGCAACTTCGCTTGTCACGACTAGCACTGGCAGACCCGGACGAA
>JAGQQZ010000468.1 GCA_020425915.1 Planctomycetota bacterium
ACTCGAACCCGCAACCACCGGATCGACAGTCCGGTACTCTAACCAATTGAGCTACGTCCCCCCATCGGAGGGGCCGGCGAGCTTAAGGAGGGTCCGCGGCTTTGCAAGCGATCGCTGGGCAGAATTCGACGCCCTCGGACGGCCAAGAAAATGGCCGACCCCCCGACGACATCGGAGGGTCGGCCCACACTCTTCGCTCACACTTCGCCTCGGCGGGCGAGGCGTGTGCCCCGAGGTCGCCGCCCCCGGAAGTGACGGGCACACGGCGACTTCTACGACGGCCACCGACCGGGTTCCGCGGCGGCCCGAGAATCCGCGGAAACCGACGCACGGGGCGTGTGAGCTGCGGGACCGAGACCGATTCGACCGATAACTCCGGCATGTCCCGACTCGGTCGATTCGCGCTGCTGACGACCACGGCCATCGCGGGTTGCTCGGAGCCGCCGCCGCCGAACCTCGCGGCGAGTTCCGACGGCGCGTGGGCACTGGTCGCGTCGATCGACGTGCTCGCCGACAGCGAGGTGAACGCCACGACGATCGGCGCGCTGCTCGAACGCCGCCCCGACATCGACTTCGTGATCGCACACGACCTGGGACTCGCGCGCCGCGCGGCGATGGCGCTGGGGTCGCACGGACACCGTGCGCGTATCGTCACGATCGGGGACATGCGGGGACCCGTTCTCGAGGCGTTGGAGTCCGGCATCGTCGACGCGGCGGTCGACGACCCGACGCATGCCGAAGACGCACTCGACCTGGCGGTCCTCGCCTGCCTCGGCGCGCGGGCGCCGCAGTCCGACTTCTCACTCGGCACGGTCTCCCTCCGTCCGGAGAACGCGACGTTCGGCGGAATCACCGCGCCGACCGACGACGACGGATCGCTGGACGACTACCGCGCCCTGCACACCGAGCTGATCGACCACTCACGTGGCGCCCGCACCCTGCGAGTCGGCATCTCGGTGCGGTCCCTGCGATCTGACTGGCAACAGCGGTTCCGGAACGCGATCGACGACCGCGCCCGCTCGCTGGTCGTCGACGTCGAGTTGCTCGAGGCGGACGAGGCGATCGGCCAACGCTCGGCGATCGAGCGGCTCGCGCAGCGCGGGATCGACGCGCTCGTGCTCGTCACCGGAGACGAAGACGTCGCTCGACACGCCGCCGAGGTACTCGGGGACCGACCACTCGTCATCGCCGGGCCGCCGGTCGGCGGACTCGCGCACGCACTCGGCGTGCACACGCCCGCCCGGGCGATCGGCGCCGCGTCCGGTCGCCTGTGCCGCGAACTCGTACGCTCGGCCCGAATCGTCGAACTCCGCCCGGCACTCGACCGTGCGCGCGCCGAGGGGATCAGCGAGGGCCTCCGCGACGCGCTGGCTCTGGATCTCCCGGCGGCGCAGCCCGGCCGCTAGCGCCGGGCGCAGCGGCCGGACCGGCCGAACGCCCTTGGAGCTTGGCGTCTCGCGTGCGACACTGCACGGAATCCAACGCCCGCGGAGCCCGAACCGGCCCGCCACCTGACCCCGAGGGCATCGTGACTCGCAAACAAGAACTGCTCGCGAAGAAGATCGAGCACCTCTCGCTCGAAACGTTCGACCCCACGCAACTCGTCGAATCGATGGGACGCATGGCGTTCCAGGCCCGCAACACCGCGCGCGCCGCCAAGATCTACGAGATGATGCTCGACGAGGAGACCGGCGGTGTCTGGCTCTGCCTCGCGGGATCGCTGATCAGCTCGGGCCTCAAGCGCGTGATCATCGAACTGATCGAGCGCAACCTCGTCGACGCGATCGTCTCGACCGGCGCCAACATCGTCGACCAGGACTTCTTCGAAGGCCTCGGCTTCTCGCACTACGTCGGCGACCCCTTCGCCAACGACGAGGAGCTCCGCGAACTCGCGATCGATCGGATCTACGACACCTACATCGACGAGGACGAACTGCGCATCTGCGACGAGACGATCCGCGAGATCGCCGACACGTTGCCGGCGCGTCCGCATTCGTCGCGCGAGTTCATCGCGGCGATGGGCAAGTACCTCGAGGACCACGGCAAGAACAAGGAGTCGATCGTGCTCACGGCGACGCGCCGGGACGTGCCGATCTTCTGCCCGGCGTTCAGCGACTCGAGCGCGGGCTTCGGTCTCGTCAAGCACCAGTGGCTGCGCGAGAAGGCCGGCGAGCCGATGCTCAGCCTCGACGCCGCGAAGGACTTCCTCGAACTGACGAAGCTCAAGCTCGTCTCCAAGGAGACCGGTCTGCTGATGGTCGGCGGCGGCGTGCCGAAGAACTTCGCGCAGGACACGGTCGTCGCGGCCGAGATCCTCGGCGAGGAAGCGCCGATGCACAAATACGCCGTGCAGATCACGCTCGCGCACGAACACGACGGGGCGCTGTCCGGTTCGACGCTCAAGGAGGCCTGCTCCTGGGGCAAGGTCTCGATGACGCACGAACAGATGGTGTTCGGCGAGGCGACGGTCACGGTCCCGCTGATCGCCGGCTACGCCTACCACCGATTCGCCGACAAGCCGCGCAAGGCGCGCCGACTCGCCAGCCACCTCGACAAGGCGGGCGCCGCGGTCTGATCGCAACCCCGTGACCACACCCTACACGGCCGCGAAGTACATCGTCGCGGGCCGGGCACTCGGGTCGCTCCTGTTGATGGGCGTCGGGTTCCTCATGACGCGTGGGAACCCGCTCTTCGTCCTGCTCGGAGTGGCGCTCGCGGCGTGGAGCTGCTTCCAGGCCGCGCGCAACTTCGGACTGTTGATCCGCGTCGTCGCCGCCGAGCAGACGCTGACCGGCGAGCCGCGGACCCGACTCGAGCGGGAGTTCCAGCGCGCGTCGATGCCGCGCAAGATCTTCCATCTGCTGTACTCGGTCGCCGAGATCGACGGAACCGCGGGCCCTCACGAACGCGAGCTGGTGCGTCGGTTCCTACTCGAGCGATTCCAGCGGCCGGACCTGTTCCTCGAGATCCGCGACTGGCAGGCGACCGCGGTGCCGCTCGAACAGATCCAGGAACTGGTCCACGAACTCCGGGCGATGCTGTCGTTCCCCGAGTGCGAGACCGTGTTCTCGTGGTGCTGCCACGTCGCGCTGATCGACCGGAAGTTCCACGCGATCGAACACGAGCTGCTGCAACGGATCGCGCGTCACTTCGGGCTGCCCGGCGACCACGCACGACGGATCTTCCTGCACGCGAAGATGCGCATCCTCGGCGGCGACACGCGTGACCAACGGCGGTCCTCGCCCGGGCGCCCCGCCCCGGATCGTGATCGCGCGCTGCGGATCCTCGGACTCCCCGGTAACGCGTCACCCGAGGAGATCCGCAAGCGACACCGCGAGCTCGTCAAGCAGTACCATCCGGACGCGCACTCCAAGCTCGGCGAAGTCGCCGCGAAGGAAGCCGTGGAGCGCTTCCGGGAAGTTCAAACCGCATACGAGACCCTGACCGGCTAGCAACGCCGGCACGAGTTCACGAATGGTCACGATCCGATCGAAGTACGAAGGCAACCTGCGCTGCAACGCCGCCCACGGCCCCTCCGACGAGACCCTCGCAACCGATGCCCCGAAGGACAACGAAGGGCTGGGCGCGTCGTTCTCCCCCACCGACCTCGTCGCGACCGCCCTGCAGACGTGCGCGCTGACGACGATGGCGATCATCGCCAAGCGCGCGGGCCTGGTGATCGACCTCACGGGCATGGACGCCACGATCGAGAAGCACATGGCGTCCGAGCCGCGACGCATCAGCGCCCTGCCGATGACGATCCGGATGGTCGCCGGGCTCGACGCGGAAGCCCGCGCCCTGCTCGAGGACGCCGCGCTCAACTGTCCGGTCGCCAAGTCGATCCACGGTGCGATCGAGGCGACGATCGAATTCGTCTATCCCGATTAGACAACCCGACCGACTCGTCAAAGTCGAAACCGAACGACGAGCGCATCACTCATCGAAAGGGGAGCCAGCCGAGGCGCTGGCGGGTCGATAAGCGCCCACTGAAATCGAAGCGACAAGCCGACGAGTGGCGGCCCGAACGAAAACGAGAGAGCCGGCCTTGGAGTCGTGACGAG
>JAGQQZ010000469.1 GCA_020425915.1 Planctomycetota bacterium
GGCGAAGCGGCGACGGAGGGCGAGGCGGGGGAGCGCCAAGGGGCAGAAGTCGGACTTCCGCGGCGCAGGGTTTCGGGGTGCGCCGCCCGCGGCGGCGGGCGCCCGCCGCGCGATCCGGCGCGCGCCTGCCAACATCGGGAATCCCGATCCCGGCGGGCGCCCGCCAACATCAAGAATCCCGATCCATGGAGTCGTCGCATCGAGGTTTCCCGATCTTGGCGCGCGCGCGCCGCGCGAATGAGGATGCGCACTCCCCCCGTTTGCCCCGTCACCGCCGCATCGCCCATTCCCTCGATTACTTCGTTCGCTGGATGGTTGCCAAAGTGCGCCATCAGGCGTTCCGCTCGCTAGCGGCCGGCGCGAAGGTGACGGGGCAAACGGGGGGAGCGCCCTCGTCTTGCCATTGATCCCGAGCGTTCGCGAGCCCCGCACACCGTCGGATCGAACTACGCACTCCGCCGCGACATGCCCCGTGCGCTCAGTCGGCACCGCCCTCGAGTTCGTCGAGCTTCTTCCGAATCGTCTGCGCCGTTTGCTCGAGACTCCCTGCCGCTTCGCGCAAGCGTTCGCGTTCCGAGTCACGGACCGATCGACATCGTCACCCCGTTCGTCGTCGCGAACGCCGGCGCCGGGTCGACGAGCAAGCCCTGCAGGACGAAGCCGCGGGAGATCAGCGAAGGCGCTGGAGGGATCTGGAACGAGGTCGTTCCCGAGTGGCCGTTCGCGTCGAGACCATCGACGTGGATCACGAAGATCGGTGGCGCGACGCACAGGCCCAGGTCGAGCGGGTCGACGATGTCGTTGCTGGTCAACGAGAACAGCACGCCGTAGAGCCAAGTCGGGTGCGTCGGCGCGTCGACGTCGAGGAGCAACGGCTGCCCGACCCGTGCCGTGTTCGTCGGCGTCAGGCGCGGCGCGTCCGCGTCCTGGATGCGGAAACAGAACCAGTCGGTTCGTGGCGACGTGACGTTCGTGTCCCAGGTCGTGACACCGAACCAGTAGTCGTCGGGCGGAGCGGGGAACGAGAACGCCAGGGTCTGGTCCCACAGGAACGAGTACGACCCACCCGGCGCGATCTGGTGCACGTAGTCGAAGCAGATGATGCCGAGGAACACGCTCGGTCCGTTCGGCGAACCAGAATGCAGCTCGAGCCATCCGCACGGGTTGATCAGCGTGCGGCCGGCATTGGTCATGTCGGTGATCTTCAGTTCCACGTTGCCGCCGGGAAGACCGACGGCCGGCGAGAACTCGGCCGACACGGCTTGTTGCGCGGCGAGGGAGGGGAGGATGACGACGATGGCGGCGAGCGTCCGAAGCACGGGTGTCTCCTGGTGCGCGAAGCGGTTCCGGCTCGCCGTAGCCCCGGAATTCGCGACCGGTAACCGAACGCGGCGACTCGCTACGACGTCAGCCCTTCTGACGCCTCGCCGAGCGAGACGTGATGTCGTCCTCCGTGCCGAACTCGTGGTCCGGTCCGGCGGAGACGACCTCCCATTCGTGGAGTTCGGGCGGGGTGCGAAGTTCGTACTCCCGATCCCAGGGGTCGAGCGGCACGCCGTCGTAGCCATCCAGCTCCGGCGGCGGCTCGACGAGATCCTGCATCGACGGCGCTCGGTTGTTGCGGATCCAGTAGGTGCGGGCCGCGGCGAGGATCTGCGCCGTGTCGCTGCGCGCCGTCTCTAGTCGCGCGCGTTGGTAGTGACTCACGACGTTCGTCGCGACGAGGCCTGTCAACAGCCCGATGATCGCGATGACGACGAGGATCTCGATCAGCGTGAAGCCGGCGGTTCCGCCGGGCGGTCGATGTCGTTGCATGCGGTCTCGGACTCGGTTCGCGCCGCGTCTATTCCCGGATCGATGTCCGCGCGTCGACCTTG
The DNA here is from genome assembly GCA_020425915.1 of Planctomycetota bacterium. Lineage (GTDB taxonomy): Bacteria > Planctomycetota > UBA1135 > UBA1135 > UBA2386 > JAGQQZ01. The sequence goes on from JAGQQZ010000469.1 coordinate 1,878, forward strand.
GCGCGACGGGAATGTCGGACCGCGTCGACCACTCCGCGCGGCCGGCTGTCCCCGCAGCGGTCGAACTGGCCTTCTGCGGTTGAATCCCTACTTCCGGAATTGCACCCATGAAGGCTCTCCGATTCGCGGTTCCCTCCGCCGTCGTCTCCCTCCTCCTCGTCCTCGCCGGTTGCAGCAGCAGCGGCTCGAGTTCGTCGACGCCGGTGACACCGATCGTTCCGACGTCGAACAACGGGACGGTCTCCGGTCTGGTCGCCGACCAGGCGGGCGCGCCGCTCGCCAACGTGGCGGTCGAAGTCGGATCACTTGCGACGCAGACCAACGAACAGGGGTTCTTCGCGCTGTCCGACGTCGTGCCGGGCGAGGCCGTCGCGAGGTTCACGCGCGCCGGCTACGTGACCAATTCGAAACGCGTGGCGGTCACCGCACGGCAGAACTCTCAGGTCGCGCTGACGCTCCAGGTCGTCGGCAACACCCAGACCGTCGACGCGACGCAGGCGAACACGGTCACGCACCGCGGCGGTAGCGTCGCGCTGCCGGCGAACGGCATCGTCGACGCGGCGGGTCAGCCGGTGGACGACGTCGTCGTCCAGGTGACGACGATGATGCCAGGCGATCCGAACTTCGAGGACTCGATGCCGGGCGACTTCGTCGGTGTCGACGGAGGCACGCGGGTCGACCTCATCAGCTACGGCGTCGTCGACGTCGAGCTGACCGACGCATCCGGGAACCCGTTGAACCTCGCGGCTGGCCAGACCGCGGACATCGAGTTCCCGTTCCCACCGAACGATCCCGGCGACGCGACGATCCCGCTGTGGTGGTTCGACGACGCGACCGGCGACTGGATCCGCGAAGGCGACGCCGTGCGCGACGACGGGAATGGCGTCTACCGAGGCACGGTCACGCACTTCACACCGTGGAACTGCGACAAGGGTCGACCGATCGCGACCAAGGTCGTCCGGCTCGTGTTCGAGGGACGACCGGTCGTCGGCACGAGCGTGCGGCTCAACGGCAACGGCTGGGCCGCGGGCGGCATCACCGACGTCAACGGCGAGGTGACGATCCGGGTCAGCGGCAACGCCCCGCCGCTCTTCCCGTCGTCGGCGGACGTACGCATCCTCCTGCCGTCGGGCCAGTGGTTGACCCTGCGCGAGGACGAGACGATGCCGGATCCGGGTGCGACGCTGATCAACGTGTACACCGAGGCCGATGGTGTCGTGCAGAACCTGGCGTCGATCGTGCTGCAGTGGGGTGAGCGACCGTCCGACCTCGACGCGCACCTGACGATCCCGACCGAACTGCGGTCGCACGTGTTCTTCGCGGCGCGCGGTGCGCTCGGCTCGTCGCCGTTCGCGCAGCTCGACACCGACGATGTCACGTCGTTCGGCCCCGAGATCATCACGGTCTCGCAGATGCTGCCCGGCGTCTACCGCTACACGGTCCACAACTTCTCGGGCAACGGCTCGCACCCGATCAGCGATTCGGGCGCGACGATCACCCTCGTCCTGCTCGGCCAGCCGACTCGGGTCTACACCGTGCCGACCGAGAACCCGAGCAACGGGAACTACTGGGCCGTGTTCGACCTGACCGTCGACGGTTCGGGCAACGTCACCGTCACCGACATCAACCAGTTCGGTGGGTTCGACATCCTGATGCTGTGATGCGCGTCTCCCTCGGCATCGTCGGCTTCGCGGCAGTCCTCGGATGCGCGGGAGCGTGGCTCGCCGGCCACGCCCCGCGCGCGGCGTGGCGGGAATGCGCCGAAACGGTCGACTCGCCCGCCGAACATCCGATCGACACGACGCGTGCTCGATGGGACTCGACCCAGGAAAGTGATGGACGCGTCCGCGTGGCCGGACAGCGACCGTTCGGATCGATGGACGGTGCGAGGATCGACGGGCAGCTCGAAGGTCGGCTCGCGCCGGGATTCGGCGACGCGTGGATCCTCGAGGCCTACCGCCTGACCGACGACCGCAACGCCGTCGTGGAACGCCGGAGGGCGTTCGTCACGGCGGCGGGACGGTTCGAACTCGACGAGGTGTCCGACGGGGAATGGCAGCTCGCGATGTTGGCGCCGAACTTCCGCTGGGGTCCGCGCGTGCGAGTCGATGCGGCGCGATCCTCGGATCGGATCTCGTTCGACGTGCGACCGGGTCGAGGAGCGATCGAACTGGACGCGATCCGGAGCCCGACCCGAGTCTCGGCTCGGATCACTGCACTGCGGCCGGCCGACCTCGAAGCGTCCGATCTGGCCGTCCGGGTCGAGATCGCGACACGGCTGGTCGACCCGGGCACGCCGCTTCGGATCGAGGGGCTCGCGTCCGGTTGCTACGAGGTCGCGACGGCCGAGGCAACGTTCCTCCTCGCGATCGAGTCGAACGTCGCGCGCGTCGAGCTCTGAGCGATGGAAGCGCGAATGGAATTCGGGTGTCCGGGGTCCGACTCGTCGAGGATTTCGGTTACGCCAACTCCGATCGGCGACGAAACTCTGCCAGGCATCCTGGCCGAACGCGTCGGCACGGGACTTGCCAAGGAACGAGAACTCA
>JAGQQZ010000470.1 GCA_020425915.1 Planctomycetota bacterium
CCCGCCTGGATCGGCCAGGTCGGACTCGCCGCGATCGCGCTCGGCATCGTCGTGGCGGCGATCCCCGCGTGGCGCGCGGCACGTCATGACCCGCTGCGTTCGCTGCGCAACGAGTAGTCGACTCTTGCCGGCGGCGGCAAGTTGCCGATGATCGAGGCATGGCCCGGCGCTGCTCTCCCCGCAACCGCGCGATGCTGATCGCCTTCGCGCTGCCCTGGCTCGCGAGCTGTTCGTTCGTCGACGCGCTGCGGTCCCACGCGCACTCCGACTCGTCGATCCAGCGGATCGCGCGCTGGACCGACCCTGAGAGCTGGAAGGTCTGGACGCCGAAGTTCGGCGTCGATCTGTTCGCGCGCAGCCGTCGCGTTGCCAATCGGGCCGCGGACCGCCTGGTCCGGATTCCGAACGAACTGCGCGACATGACCGAGCGCGCCGTCGCGTCGACCGCGCGACTCGGCGTCGACCTCGATCCTCGTCGTGACATCCGCAAGCTGACCAAGTCGCTGCGCGCGCTGCCGGAACTGCTACACCTCGAACGTGGCTGGCCTGCCGACGCCAGCGACCCGATCCGCGACGTCGCGATCGCGCGTCCGGCGGCTGCCGACCGGCGCGGCCGCATCGAACGCCTGATCGATCGATTCTGGTAGCCGCCTCAGGCGTAGCCGTCGGCCGCGAGCACGGGTTCTCGACGCGCACCGACGTTGATCGCGAGCGCTACCGCCATCACCGACGAAACCACCGAGGACCCGCCGTAGCTGATGAACGGCATCGGCAGCCCGGTCGCCGGCACGAGCCAGGCGCACACCGCGATGTGCAGCAGCGCCTGGGTGCCGAGATAGGTCGCGACGCCGACCGCGAGGAGTCGACCGAACCGCTCACGACAACGCAGCGCGACTCGCGCGATGGCCGCGACCAGGAGGACCTCGAGCGCGAGCACGGCGACGGCCCCGAGCCAACCCGATTCCTCACAGACGACCGCGAAGATGTAGTCACCGGACCGATACGGCAGGAAATCGAACTGGCTCTGCGGCCCCTGCATGAATCCGAATCCCGTCAGTCCACCGGCGCCGATCCCGATCAACGATTGCCACGGCTGGTAGCCCTCGGCGCGCAGCGTGCGGACGACCTCCGGCGTCTCGACCGTCGCACGGTCCCAGCCGAAGTGCGACAGCCACACGTCGACTCGCATCTTCTGGTAGTCGTGCAGCACGGTGGTGTAGGCGAGCACGAGGACCACAGCACCGAGCAGGACGACGATCGCGAGCGTCCGCGCCGGCGTCCCGGCCGCGTAGCACATCGCGATCAACACCGGCCAGAACACCAGCGAACTGCCGAGGTCCGGCTGTTCTAGGATCAAGCCGACCGGAACGGCGGTGATCAGCATCGGCACGAGCAGCCCGTCGATGGTCCGTGCCTTCGCACGGAACCTGAGCCAGGCGGCGAGCACGATGATCACCGCGATCTTCGCGAACTCGCTCGGTTGCAGCCCGAACCCGAACACACGATACCAACGCCGCGAGCCGTTGATCATCACGCCGAACCACGGCAACCCCGCGAGTGCGACGACGGCGACGCCGTACCAGATCCAGGCCGAGCGCATGATGCGCACGTACGGCACGGCGACGAGCAGGATCGCGAGCACTCCGGCGACGCAGTAGAACAACAGCTGCCGCGAAACCTGATCCGAGAATCTCGCATCGACCGCGGTCCCGCTGTGCACGAACGCGACGCCGACCATCGCGAGTGCGGCCGTCAGCAGGACCAACCACCAGTCGATGTGGGCGAGGAGTTTCACCGCACGCCTTCCGGGAGGTAGCGTGCCGCCAGCTCGCCATCCGCGCGGATCGCTTCGAACACGTCGTGGATGATCGGCGCCGCGGCACTGCCACCGCCGGTGCGATTCGGCACCAGGTAGAGCGCGACCGCGAACG
>JAGQQZ010000471.1 GCA_020425915.1 Planctomycetota bacterium
AGCTTCCGTGTAGCGAGCCTCGGCGGCCTTGAAGCTGCCCTCCTTCTTCAGCCCGACCTCCTCGAACGACTGCCCGCTCCAGAACAGCAGCCGCACGCAGTTCTTCAGCTTGCTGTATCCGACGATCGGATTTCCATCGAGGAACCAGACCGGGTGAGCGTGCCAGACCTTGTTCTCGGCATCGGGAAGGTGCCGGTCGATCTCCGCGGCGAGCAACTTGCAGATCGCTCGATCGGCGGGGGCGAGGGCGGCGTTGTAGGCCTTGGTGTCCGCGTGCATCGTGTCACTCGTGAGGGTTGGTTCGCCGGTGCCGGCGCAACTCGAACTTCGAGAACAGGATCATGCCGATCGCAGCCATCGCCGGGAACAGCGGGTTCGGCCGGTCGGCGGGGAGTCGGCAGAGAGAAGCTCGGTCGTCATGTCGATCTTCGCCGCGGCCTGCGACGGCGCACGTACGACGCATCGGAGTACCTCGGTCCCCGGAACGTCGGCCCGCGGAGCAGCCCGACCCAGGCGACACTGGCAGCGACCGTGAAGCAGACGCAGGCGCTCGCGAATCCGGTCGTCGCGGCATGGAAGTCCGACGCCACGACTTCCAGCGCGTCCGGCGAGGCGTAGTCCTCGCCAGCGTTCCAGGCCTCCCTCATGAGCGCCCAGAAGCGATGGTAGTAGATGAAGATCGACAGGATCACCGCGCCGTAGCAGGCGGTGGCGCTGCCGACGGAGATCCAGAAGCCCGCCCAAGTGAGTCCGCGGTCCGTCGCGCGGACGGTGACTCGTGGGCGCCAGTGCATCAGGCTCATCCTACGCGATGGCCGCATGACGCTGGTCGTGGTCGTCGACCCTAGTCACCGAGTTTCCACCGGGCGCCAACGCGGTCGGCGGAGGAGCTCCATACGCATGCGCTGTCCGTCGCGCGTGCCACTGAGGACCAGACGGTCGCCGTCCAGGTCGACGGTCGCCTCGAACTCCGAGGCGTCGGCGTCGAGGTCCATGAACCAACGCATCGTTCGACCGTCTTCCGCGAACGCCACCACGCCCTGCGTCTCCTTCCCGTCGAGGGCCAGAACGGTTGCGCCGGCGAACTCGAACCAGACCGTGGGCTCGCCGCCTTCCGTAGCGCCGGTGTGTGGCGTCGATGCGCCGTCGATCGTGTGTTGCGTCAACGTCCAGCCACCGCGCAGCGGATGCTGGTGTTCCGTGCGTCGTTCGAGCGCGAAGCTGCAGATCCAGAGCAACCAGCCGAGCCATGCGATCACGACGAGTGCGAACCGGATCGGGTGCGCCGCGGTCGCCCTTGCCGGATCGCCCATGTGCAGTAGCGCTCGCGCGGCGCCGACGACCGAACGCCAGTCCGCCGCGACGAGGAACAGAGCCAGCACGAGGAGCACGACCGCGATGGCCAGCGGGCCATGGATCTCGTACTCGACGTCGATGAATACGATGTTGGCGAGGATCGTCGCGGCGAGCACGGCCCCGAGCGTTCGTGTGCGCGGGTGCAACAAGAGTGCACAGGCAGCGAGTTCGAACAGGCCCAGGAACAGTCCGTACGCGTACGAATGACCGAAGAACGCCCATGCCAGCTCCATGGGCGTCAGGTCCCGCAGTCGGTGCTCGCCGACCGACTCGAGCAGGACGAACTGGTAGCCGAACAGTTTCGACGAGGCGTAGACCGTGAGCACCGCGGCCAACAGCCAAGCGGCGGCGGAGAGCGAGACGCGGGCGAGGGACGTGCGCATGGAGAGCCTGCGGAGAGCGAGTCGAGTGTTCGCACGATCAACGCGCAGCTCTGCCCTCGGTTCAGCGGTACGCGTCCGTTCGATTTGCCGATCGTGCGGTTTCCCGCGACGCCTGTCGGATCGACGAGGGCATGATCCGAGCGCTACCTCTTGGCCGCCAACGCCGCCTCCGCGGCCTTGCGAACCGCTTCGTGTTCCGACTTCGCGGCTTTCGAGAGCGCCGCGCGCGCGCGTTCCGATTCGAACGTGCCGAGCACCGCGCAGACTGCGACGTGTTCGTCGATCAGGAACCGCTCCATCGTCGCTCGGTCGTTCCCGAAGCCGGGGAGCTTCTTGCGTCCGAGCATCCCGACCAGGATCGATTCACCGGCATCGTCACCACGACGACCCAACTCCAGTGCCGCCGACTCGCGAACGTGGTGATCGCGATCCTTGATCCCTTGCTCTCGCAGGATCGCCTTGGCGGCGTCGTCGTCCGCCGGGGCGAGCATCGCGAACACGTAGCGCACGACGCGTTCCTTGTCCTCGAGACCCGACTTCACGAGATCCCCGGTGTCGCTGCGCTTGAACACCTCCTGCGCCGCGAACAGCGCCGACGCCGCGTCGCGGCGCACGCCGCTGTCCTTCTCGGCCAGCACGGCGGCCGCGGCGGCGCAAACGCTCTCACGCGTGCGGAGATGCGCGAGGCCTTCGATCCCGCGCTCACGCAGCTTCTTGTTCTTGTCCGCGACCAACTTCTCGAACGCGTCGAACGCCGCGCGCGTCGGCGGCGTCACGACCTGTGCGAGCGAGGTTCGGAAATCCTGGTTCTTCGGGTCGGCGACGCTCGCGAGCATGGCCGTCGTCTCGGGTGACGGAGGCGCTTCCCCGAGACTCGGAATGAGGACGGTCTCCTCGGTTCCGATCACGATCGCGACGACTTCGCCAGGGCGCAGGACCACGCGTCGTCCGTCCAGCGACACGGTCCACCGATCGCCCGAGCCCTTGCGAGCGTCTTCGACGGTGGCTCGACGACCATCGGCGTAGATGACCTGTTGGGTCTGCGCCACGACGACGGCCGTGGTGCTTGCGATCACGAACAAGGCGGTCGGCGCCGATCGACGCCGAAGGAAACCGTACGGCATGAGCTCTCCTCGGTTCGGAGCGATTCGCTGGGGCAGCGCCGTGGCGCGTTGAATCGCTCGGGGTGTTCTCTGGACGGGTGTCGACGCCGCCACGTGCGAGGGCGGCGCGACGCCTCGGCCAGAATCGTAGTCGGATTCGCGAACCACGGCATCGATTCGGCGCAGTGGTGAGGAGCCGTTCGCGTGGCGAGTGCGTATCCTTGGGCGCATGAGTGATCTGTTCCAGAGAATCGTCGACCTCACCCTCGGGGTGGTCGGTGTGAGCAAGGACAAGGCGGAGGCGATCGTCGAGGAACTCGTGAAGCGCGGCGAGATGACCCGCGATGCCGGCGACCGCGCCGTCGACCATCTGGTCGAGCGCGGCCAGGAAGCGCGCGGTGAGCTGAGCGCGATGATCGAGGCACAGTTCGAGAAGCTCGTCGAGCGCATGCAGCTCGCGACCAAGGCGGAGCTCGAAGCGCTGCGCGCTCGCGTCGCCGAACTCGAATCGCGCGGGTCCGCTTCCTAGTTCCTTGGCCCTCCAGCCGATCCGTCGCGCGATCCGGACCTACGCCAACGTCGGTCGGCTGCGCCGCGTACTCGTGGTGCTCATCCGACACGGCATGGGCGACGTCGTGCGGCGACTGCACATCGACTACTACCTGCGGCTCTCGCTGTGGTGGCTCTGGCGTCGCGCGCCGCGACCCGAGCCGCAGCCGCGCAGACTCGGGCAACGCATCCGCGCCGCACTCGTCGAACTCGGTCCGACGTTCGTCAAGCTGGGCCAGGTGCTGAGCACGCGACCGGATCTGATCCCGGCCGACGTCGCGGAGGAGCTCGCCGGGCTCCAGGACCAGGTCCCCGCGGAGCCGTTCGAAACCGTCATGGAGGTCATCCGCTCGGAAGGTCTCACCGACGCCTTCGAGCGCGAGATCGAGCACATCGAACCCGAACCGATCGCCGCCGCTTCGATGGCACAGGCTCACCGCGCGCGCCTGCGAACCGGCGAGGAGATCGTCCTCAAGGTGCAGCGACCCAGCGTGTCCGAGGTGCTGCGGTCGGACATCCGGTTGCTCGAGGATCTGGCCGCGCTGCTCGAACGCGACGAGGAGATCCGCGACTTGTTCCGGCCGACGGAACTGGTGCGGCAGTTCGAACGCAGCGTCGAGCAGGAGCTCGACTTCCGGCGCGAGGGACGGACGATGGATCGGTTCCGTGAGATCCACCGTCGGAACGCCGGCGTTCACGTGCCGGCCGTCCACTGGTCGCTGACCACCGATCGCGTGTTGGCGATGGAGTTCGTCGACGGCATCAAGATCTCGGACACGCACGCGCTCGACGCCGCCGGGTGCGATCGGAGCTTGGTGGCGCGTCGCACCGTCGACGCCATGCTGCAGCAGATCAACGAGGACGGCTTGTTCCACGGCGATCCGCACCCGGGCAACCTGCGAGTCCTGCCCGGCGACGTGGTCTGCTTCCTGGACTTCGGCATCGTCGGTCGGATCGACGCGGACACGCAGCAGCAGTTGACCGACTTCCTGCTCGCCATCGTCAACCG
>JAGQQZ010000472.1 GCA_020425915.1 Planctomycetota bacterium
CGAGCAGGAACAGGAGCAGGGTCGACGATCGTCGCACGCGGGCCCAGCATAGGTCGTCGCCCGCGCGCCGCACGCTTCGAGCGGCGCGTTGGACCGAACGCGGGTCCGGCCGATCGGAGCCGGGGTCGAGCATCGGTGATCCCGATGGGCGCAGGAACTTGACCGGCTCGCCGTGAACCGGGACCGAATCCGTCCCGTTTCGCGCCCACACTGTTCGCAACTCCACGAAAGGAACCGATGACCCTCTCGACCCGCATCTCCCTCCTCGGCACAGCCATCCTCGTCCCTGCGCTTCACGCCCAGGTCGTCAACCCGGCCGACAAGCAGCGGCCACCGGCCGATTCGACCCAGGCCCCCGAGCAGGTGCGCCCGGTCGTCGTGCAGGGTGAACGCGTCTCGAACCTGCGCGAAGAGGACCGCGTCGGCAGCTACGCACAGCCGATCTGGTCGACCCGCCGCCTGTTCACCGAGACGCGGCTCTACGTTCGACCCGAGGGTCAGTGCGAGTTCGAGTACTGGTTGCAGCCCGAGATCGACGACACCGGCCACACGTCGACGCGGACCCAGTACGAGTTCGAGTTCGGTCTGCCGAACCGCATGCAGCTCGACCTCTACCTCGTCTCGCACCAGGACGGCAACGACGGCTCGGCGGAGTTCGACGAACGGAAGTTCGAGCTGCGCTACGCCTTGGCGGACTGGGACGAGATCTGGGGCAACCCGACCGCCTACGTCGAGTGGGCGTCCAAGGACGACGCGCCCGACGGAGTCGAGTTCAAGCTCCTGTTCGGCGGCGAGGCCTGCGAGGGCTGGCACTGGGGTACCAACCTGGTGTTCGAGACCGAGACCGGCGGCGTTCGCGAACACAAGTACGAGGTCACGGCCGGTGTCAGCCACACGGTCGTCGACGAGAAGTTCTCGGCGGGGCTCGAGGCCGTGGCGTCGATGGCGGACGACGCGACGGATCGGGGCAACTTCACCGACGAGGTCCTGGTCGGGCCGACCATGCAGTATCGCATGATGCCGCACGCCCACATCGATCTCGCGGTCATCGCCGGCCTGACGAAGGACTCGCCCGACGCGAAGGCGACGCTCGTATTCGGCTGGGAGTTCTGAACGGCGGTCGACTCGGCGCCCGCGCCGAGATATTCCGGTCAAGTATGCGAGCTCCGCTGGTCTGGTCGATCGTGCTCCACGCCGTCACGTTCGTGGCGGCCGCGGCCGTCGTCACACCGTGGGTCCGCGTCACGAGGTCGCACGTCGGCTGGATCAGGATCCTGCAACCCGAACTCCAACTCGTGACCGACGCTCCGGTCCGGGCCGAGGAGTCGATCCGAAGTGATCTGCGCCCCGCCCCCGAGGATCCACGACCCGAGTTCGAGTTCCCGGGCCCGCCGCTGTTCGAGCCACCGGATCCGCAGCACGTCGATGCATCGATGGCGTCCGAGTTCGACCCGGACGCGTGCCACTGGATCGACGCGATCGTGGCGCGCGAAGTGCCGAAGGAGAGCGCCGATCGCGAACAGGCGGCGGTCGATGTCGAGCCGGTGGCGTTGGACAGCCAGAACCTACCGCCGCGCTACCCGTACCCCGCGTGGCGGCATCGGCAGCAGGGCACCGTGTTCGTGGATCTCGATCTCGACGTTGCCGGCAGCGTGCGCGAAGCGCGCATCGCGGCGTCGTCGGGCTGGCCGCTGCTCGACCGCGCCGCGCTCGACGCGTTGCGTGAGTGGCAGTTCGAGCCGGCGTTGCACGATGGGCGACCACATCCGACGACGGTACGGCAGCCGGTCGTGTTTCGAATCGATGGGCGCCCGTGTGTGGAGTGGCCGCGCGCGGATGCCTGAGTGTGGCCTGATGTGGTCGACGCCGGCCTCACTCGGGCTCGCA
>JAGQQZ010000473.1 GCA_020425915.1 Planctomycetota bacterium
CTGTGGAAGAAGGGCGAAGACCCGCGCGCGGCATTGCGCGCGGCGCAGGCAGCAGCGCGCCAGCGCGGTGCGCCGTTCGGCGACTGGGCCGGGTGGGTGATCACCGGGCGGTGAGCGCCTGGCCAGCCGCAGCTGGTAGTCTGTCGCGCATGCGAAAGGTCGCCTTGGCCCTCGGGTTCTGTCGGTTCCGACTCCGCTTCGCGACGATGTCGTTCCTGCTCGGTGGCGTTGCCCTCGCACAGCAACCCGACACGCGACCGACGGAAACCGACGATCCGGCGGTGGCCGCGCAGCGGATCGACGAACTGGTCGCCGAAGCCAAGGCGTTGACCGGGAAGGGCGACATGGAGGCGGCACGCGCCGCGTGCCAGCGCGCGTTGGCGAGCGCGAGACTCGACAGCGCCTCGGATGCGTGGCTGGCGGTTGTGGCGGAGTCGCTCTGGCGACTCGGGTACGCGGCGCACCGTTGCAGTGACCTCCATGCGGCGCACGATGCTTGGGAGGCTGCCGTTCGGCACCGAGCCAAGACGCTGCCCGACGAGCACCCTGACCTGCAGCGTGCGCGGTTGAACGTCGCCGTGACCAAGAGGGCGCTCGGCGACCTCGCCGGAGCGCTGGCCCTGTTCGAGAGGGTGTTCGTGGTCTTCTCCAAGACGCTGCCCGACGAGCACCCTGACTTGCAGTTGGCGCGCCAGAACCTCGCCCTGACCAAGCGGGAGCTCGGCGACCTCGCCAGCGCACTGGCCCTCGAGGAGAAGGTGTTCGCGGTCAGGTCGAGGACGCTGCCCGACGAGCACCCGATCCTGCAGCGCGCGCGGTTCAACCTCGCCGCGACCAAGTATGAGTTGGGGGACCTCGCCGGGGCACTGGCCCTGTTCGAGACGGTGTTCGCGGTCTTCTCCAAGACGCTGCCCGACGAGCACCCGGACCTGCAGTTGGCGCGCCAAGGCCTCGCCGTGACCAAGCGGGCGCTCGGTGACCTCGCCGGGGCGCGGGCCCTCCTCGAGAAGGTGTTCGCGGTGAGGTCGAGGTCGCTGCCCGACGAGCCCCCGGACCTGCAGGCAGCGCGCATGAACCTCGCCGTGACCAGGCATGAGCTCGGCGACCTCGAAGGCGCGCTGGTCCTCGAGGAGAAGGTGTTCAAGGTCCGGTCGAAGACGCTGCCCGACGGGCACCCGGACCTGCAGTTAGCGCGCCAGAACCTCGCCCTGACGAAGAAGGCGCTCGGCGACTTCGCCGGGGCGTTGGCCCTCCTCGAGAAGGTGTTCGCGGTGAGGTCGAAGACGCTACCCGACGAGCACCCTGACCTGCAGTTGGCGCGCCAGAACCTCGCCGGGACCAAGCGGGCGCTCGGTGATCTCGCGGGGGCGCTGGTCCTGTTCGAGAAGGTGTTCGCGGTGAGGTCGAAGACGCTGCCCGACGAGCACCCGGATCTGCAGCGAGCGCGGTTGAACCTTGCCAGTACCAGGCAGGCCCTCGGCGACCTGGCAGCTGCAGCGCGGCTGTATGACGCAGCGTTGGCCGGCGCCGTTCGTCGACTGTCGAGTTCGATCGTCTCGGTCCGAGTCGCCGCGCAACTCGCGTTCACCGCGACGAAGCCGTTGTCCTACATCGGCAACTTGCTCGACTCGAGCGCGATTGCGGGGCCCGCTCACGCCGTGCCCCGAGAACTCGCGGGCACGCTCACGCGAGACGGTCTGGGCTTGCTGACCGCTGCCCGTAGCGCGGAAGGCCGGACCACCGCCTTGCTACGCCGATTGCTCCGCGAACATCCGGACGAGTTCGAGCGGTCGGGCTCCGAGATCGCCAGGGCGAACAAGGCCCTCGACGACGCGATCGCGCTTCCTCGAGAGGGACGAGTCGGCGCCGATGGGCGGCAAGTTCTGCGCGACGACGCGATCCGAAAAGCGACGCTCGCGAAGGACGCGGCCGAGCGCGCGCTCGCCGAGCTGGTGCCGGAGGCCATGCGCGTGACCCCGACCGCCAACGTCGTCGCTTCCGGTCTCGGCGAGCACGAAGCCGCGATCGCGTTCCTGACCTACTCGCGGTTCGCGAACGATCCCGAGAAGCCTTGGCCACCGACCGCCGAGAAGCGCTTCGCCGCGTTCGTGCTGACACCGTCCGGCCAAGTCACCTGGCACTCGCTCGCCCCGGTCACCGAAGTCGAGCCGCTGATCGCCAGCGTCCGCCAGCTCTCGATGGCCAGCGCGCGCAGCTCGAGCACGGAGCGCGGGCCGAGGCTCGGCGACCAGTTGGCGGCGTTGCGCTCACGGCTGTTCGATCCGCTGCTCGGATCGTTGCCTGCAGGCACCGAGAGCCTGGTGGTTTCACTCGCCGACGAACTGCTGCTCGCCCCGATCGAGCAGCTGCCGATGGCAGACGGAAGGTCGCTCGGCGATGCGTTGCAGGTGCAGATCGTCCCCTCGCTGCGATCACTGCTCGACGAACGGATCGAACCTGGAACCGACCGCACGCTGTTGGCGCTCGGTAGCGTGGACTACGATGCCGCGCCCGAAACCCCGGCGCCCGTGCAACTCGATGTGGCGACTCCGATCGTCGCGGCGGCGCCGAACGTCGGCTTGCGGAGTCCGGATCGCGGCCCGGGCGAGAACGCGACGCCGAAGTCGTTCCCGCCGCTGTTCAACACCGAGGCGCAGAACGTCGGCAAGCTGTTCGCGTGGGCGATCGAGGACGCGACGCTGACGACGTTGCTCGAAGCGCAGGCGAGCGAGGCCGCGTTCGTCACGGACGCGCCGGGCAAGACGTTCCTGCACCTCGCGACGCACGGCTACTTCGCGCCGGAGTCGGCGTGGAATGCGACTGACGCTCCGGACACCGGCCCGCTCGCGCACTTCGACGTCGGCCGACAGGATCGCGTCGCACAACTCTCCCCGTTTTCACTGACCGGCATCGCGCTCGCCGGCGCCAACCTCGAACCCGACGAACTCGGTCGCCGCGAAGGCATCCTGACCGCGCAGGAGATCGCCGGCCTCGACCTGACCTCGTGCTACCTCGCGACGCTGTCGGCGTGCAACACGTCGCTCGGCGTACGCCGCGGCGGCACGGGTCTCGCGTCGTTGCGGCAAGCGTTCCACGCCGCCGGCGTGCGCTTCGTGCTCGCGACGCTCTGGGAGGTCAACTACATGCAGGCCGAGAGGCTGATGACAGACTTCTACACGCGCCTGTGGAAGAAGGGCGAAGATCCGCGCACGGCGTTGCGCGCTGCGCAGGAAGCCGCGCGCCAACGCGGCGCACCGTTCGGCGACTGGGCCGGATGGGTGATCAGCGGCCGGTGACGTCCGGAACTACGGCCTACACGTCGCCACCAGCCTGTGGGCGACGAACGCCGTGAACTTCTGCGGGGAGATCAGGTTGAGTTCCCAGCCGTGCATCGATGCCTCGGCGGCCGTGAACGAGCGCGCGTAGTGCTCGACGTCCTCGACGACGCGGGCGTCGTTGGCGTCGTACTGACCTTCGGCGGCCCAGACCGTGCGGCCCGAGTGCAGCGAAACGAGTTGCAGGCGGATGCCCAGGTGCATGGGCGGATAAGCGCGGTAGCTCGTGACCGAACCGATCAGCACGCCGTCGACCTGGTAGCGCTCGCTGAGGGCGACGAGGGCGTCGGTCGAAAGGCGACCGCGCTGCACGCTCGCGTGGATCTCCTCGTGCTCGCTCGCGCGGGCGGGGAGCGGCATGACCTCGAAGCGACCGAGCTTGGCGAACTCGCTGAGGAACGTGGTCCGGATCGTGTCGACGTCGTCGAGCACGCCGGGTGCGCGGTCGAACGGCAGCACCATGACGCGGCGAACGGTGTCGAAGTCGCGCGGGTCGGAGACGAAGTGGTTGACCGGGAGTTTGCGCGGCGCCTGCGGCAGGAATCCGCAGCCGGCGGTGCTCCATCCGAGCAGGATGACGGCGAGGGAGGCGCGGAGATTCATCGCTGCCCTCTCGCGGGCGTGGCCGGCGCGGAGACGAGGGACTCGTACTGCTGGCGCAGCGAGCTGATGCGCATCCGCAACAGCTCCTGTTCGAGGACGGTCTTCTCGATGTTGAGGCTCAGCACCTTGGCTTCGAGGTCGCGCGCGCGTTGCGTCAGGCGTTCGCCGTCCTGTTCCGCGACCGAGAAGTGGTTGCGGAACTGGTCACGTTCCTTCTCGGTGCGGCCGAGTTGGGCACGGAGCTGCTCGTTCTCGGCGGTGAGTTCGCCCAGCTTGGTCTCGAGCTGGATCTTCGTGTCGTTGAGCTTCTTGTAGTCCTCGAGCAGCGTGCGCTCGTCCTGTCCGAGTTCGATGTCGGTGTTCGGACCGGCTTGTAGGTAGCTCTGCTCGGTGGTCGCGGGGGATTCCTCGCCCGGGCTGCGGACCAGGCCCTCGATCCACGAGCAACTGCACAGCAGCATGATCGCGGTGAGTCCGATGAGATTCCTCACGGGGTGTCCTCCTGCTCGGGTGCGGACGTGGTCGGCACGTCGGCATCGGTTCGGGCCGGCGCGGTCGCATCGGGACCGTCGTAGACGCAGTCGACGACGGCTTGTGCGCCGCAGCGACAGCGGATCTCGAGCCCGCAGAGCTCTTCTCCGTCGACCAACGGAATGACCGTGATCGGGTGGGTGTCGGCGCCCGTGCCGCTCGCGACGACGGCGGCCTGCGCGACCTTGACGACGCGGCCGGCGGGGATCCTGCTTGCCATGGAATGCCTTTCGTTCAGACGACGACGTCGATGTGGAAGTCGCCTTCTGAAGGGACCTTTCGGCGAATCACCGGCTCGAGCTGAAGTCGCTTGCGCGCGCCGGCGTCGTGTTTCTCGACGGCGGCGTCGCCAGCTTGCTCTTCGAACTCGCGCTCGAACTGGTCGGCCGAGCCGCGGTTCCGCTTCTGGGGGTCACGGGTGGGGCGCCGGACGCTGAGCGATTCCGACACGCTGCGAGTCGAGTCCATGGGTCATTCCTCCGAGCCTGGGGACTGCATCTTGAGGCGTAGACGTTCGGTCGCACGGGAGAGGATCTGGGAGACCCGCGACTCGGTCACGCCGAGGATGCTGCCGATCTCCTTCAGATAGAGGTCTTCGTAGTGGTAGAGCACGACGACGTTGCGTTCGGCGTCGGGCAGCTCGCCGATCGCCCGCGCGAGCTGCGCGACGTCGTCGGCGGTCGCGAGCGCATCGCCAGGGTCGGGGGCCTCGTCGCTGACGAGACCGCTGACGAGCGACTGGGGACCGTGTTCGTCGGACTCGTGCGATTCGTCGAGGGAGAGGACCCGGCAGGTGTGCAGGGCGAGGAGGTCGCTGTCGAGCTCTTCGGGCCGGACCTCGAGCGCCTCGGCGAGTTCCTCGATCGTCGGGGCTCGACCGAGGTCGACGCGGAGCGAAGCCGACATGCGCTCCATCTTGCGCAGGCGATCGCGCCGGTTGCGCGGCACCGGGTCGTGCTTGCGGATCTCGTCGAGGATCGCGCCGCGGATCGCCGTGTAGGCGAACGTCTTGAACGACGCGCCACGGTTCGGGTCATAGTTGGTCGCGGCATGGATCAGCCCCATGACGCCGACCGAGAAGAAGTCGTCCCGATCGAGCGAGTTCGGCATCGTCACCGGCAGGCGGGCGACGACGTGCCGTACCAGCGGGAGGTACTGCTCGACGAGTTCGTCGCGCTCCTCCTGCGTGCGCCGGACGCGAGTATCGGAGACAGCCTTCATTCGCTAGCCCCCGCTTCGGACTCGCTCGATCCTCGCTGTTCCTGGTCGCGCGCCATCGCATCGAAGATCGATGCCATCACTGGCCGCACGAACCAAGGCGCGACGATGCGGACCACGATCGCGGCGATGACGCCGCGCGTGAGGGCCGTCTGGAGCCCGCTACCGAGCAGGCTCGTGAGCAGGAACGTCAGCGCAAATGCGAGCGCGACGACATAGGAGGTCGTCGATCGGGTCAACTCTGCGCTTCCAGCTTCCATTTCGCGGTCTCATCGGGTGTTTCGTCACGGTCGATGGGGTGGGTTTAGCCTGATTCGTGGGAGGGATTTGCGAGATGGTTGGGTGGTGGTTGTGGCGCGTGGGAGCTCGCTCGCTCGAGCTCAGAAGCGAAACGAGGGCGCGCCACTGGATCGCCCCTTCGCTCTCGCTCCGCCGCTGGCGATTCCAACACCAGCCGCAAGCAACTCGGTCTCGGTTCAACAATGGCGCACGCGTCGGAATCGGCCGACGCGGCCCCTGCGGGCGAGCGACCGACGCGAGAGCGAAGGGGCGATTCGAGGCGCGCGGGGCCGGCGTTTGAGGGGCGGCCAAGTGGCGGGCGCCTTCCAACATCGGGAATCCCGATGCAAGCGGAGTTGGTATCGGGATTCC
>JAGQQZ010000474.1 GCA_020425915.1 Planctomycetota bacterium
GAGGGCGAAGGGGGCAGACGAGGCTGACGCCTCGCTCTGCTTCCGAGCCCGAGCGCTCGCGAGCCGACGATCCCCCCGTTCCGAGACCGACTCTCAGAACGATTTCGACCCGCCGCCCTCGATCACCCGCACGCGCGCACCGAACTCCACGCCGTCGACGACCTGCGTCGCACGATCGATCGGCCACGTCACCTGCACACGATCGATGCGCGTCGCGTGCCCGAGTCCGATCGTCTGCCGCAGCGGGCTCGCCCCGAAGCTGCCGCCGCTCACGACGCGGCGGTAGATCGTGCGCGGGCCGTCCGGCGTCTCGACGTCGACGCGGATGTTCGCCCCGATCGCGGAGCGGTTGGAGCGCACGCCGACGAGGTGGAGCGTGACGAACCGGTTGCCGAATCCCGGGTTCTCGTAGAGCGCGTCGCGGAAGCCGTCGCCGGCGTACGCGCCGCCCATCTGCTCGAACACGTCGAGGTCGCCGTCGCCGTCGAAGTCGACGAACGCGACGCCGTGTCCCTTCTGCAGGTTTCCGAGTCCGCTCGCCATCGTGACGTCCTCGAAGCGCTCGCCGCCGCGATTCATCAGCAGCGCGTTCGGCATCAGGCTGTAGTAGTTGACGTTGCCGGTGCCGAGATAGACGTCGAGGAATCCGTCGCCGTCGAGGTCGCCGAAGTTCGATCCCATCGGCACGTAGGGAGCGGTGATCCCGGATCGTGCGGCGACTTCGACGAACCCTCCCGAGCCGTCGTTCCGGTAGAGGCGCGCCGTGCTGAAGTCCGACGGCAGGTCACGGTAGTACGCGCCGAGGTGGCCGATCCCGGCACCGTAGTCGGCAGCGAACAGGTCGAGGTCCCCGTCGTTGTCGTAGTCCCAGAACCAGCTCGCGAATCCGTAGATCGGTTCCGCGACGCCGACCCGTTCCGCCAGGTCCTCGAAGGTGCCATCGCCGCGGTTGTGGAACAGCCGGTTCGGTTGCCCGTTGTTCGACACGTAGAGTTCCGGGTACCCGTCGCCGTCGTAGTCGCCCCAGGCGACCGACTTCGCGAACCGGAAGTTGCGCACTCCGGCCTGCCGTGCGACGTCGGTGAACGTGCCGTCGCCGTTGTTGCGGAACAGCTGCGATGGGAACCGCGCCTCGACCGTGCTCTCGTTGCCGAGGTAGAGGTCCAAGTCCCCGTCGAGGTCGTAGTCGGCCCAGTTGCCGGCCTGCGTCGGCAGGTGGATCTCGCCGAGACCAGCGTCGAACGTCACGTCGGTGAAGGTGCCGTCGCCGTTGTTCTGCACGAGGGAGTTCGGATGTCGGCCGGCGGCACCGAGCCACGCGCCGCGCAGGACGAGGAAGTCGGTATCGCCGTCGTTGTCGTAGTCGGCCTGGACGAGGTTCAGGCCGCCGAACAATCCGGTGAGTCCCGCCTCCGCCGTGGCATCCTCGAACGTCCCGTCGCCCCGATTGCGGAACAGGCGGAGCTGCCCGCGAGTGTCCCAGGTCGAGACGAGCAGATCGAGGTCGTCGTCCCCGTCGAGGTCGTCGGCGATCACACCGCCAGAGAGGCTGAACGTGTCGAGTCCGAGTTGCTTCGCGATGTTCCGGAACCTCGGGAACTCGGACTTCGGCTGGAACACCGAGCCCGGGATCCTGTGTTCGGCCGGCACGCGTTCGGGGTGCTCACCGAGCGTCAGTGCGGCGAGGTTCAGCAGCCACTCCGCCGCCGGGTACCAGTAGGAGTCCTTCGGTTCGTCGGCGAGGAAGTCGAGCAGGTGGCGGATCGCGTTCTCCGATCCCTCTCGATCCGCGTGGAGCGCGTCCGGCGCGAACGGCAGGATGCAACTCGTGGGCAGGGCACTCGCGCAGCAATTGCGCGTCTCGCCGAGGCGTAGCGAGCCAACGGCAGCGTAGAACGCCAGCTTGCGGCGCGCCTCGCGGTCACCCTCCATCGTGCCGTTCTCGATGCGGGCGAGCGCGTTCTCGAGGATCGCGATGCCCGTGCGTTCGTTGCCGAGTCGAAGTTCGGCGATGCCGAGATCGAGGTGGATCCGCCAGGGGGCACCGTCGCCGAGCGTTTCGAGGCGGTTGCGCAGTTCGCGTGCCCGCATGTCGCCGAGGTAGGGGTGTTCGTCAGCGGTCCGCTCGGCTACCCGGGCCAACGCCTCGATCATGCGAGCGTGCGAGTCGACGACCTTGGCGTGGTCGTGCGTCCGAGGCTCGTCCTCGCCGCATGCCGTCAGCAGCGCGAGGACCGTGACGATCGGTGCGAGTCTACTGCCGGACGACATGGACTCCGCTCGACCCAAGTTCGTGGCGCGTCGTCGCGCCGTCTGGCCAGCGGATCGCGACGGCGACATTCTTCGACGAGTTCGGGACGGTCGGGAAGAACACGGTCGGAGAGGTCTGTGACAGGTAGCCGCAACCCGCGCTCACCGTGTGGTTCCAACTCCGGTCGCCTTGGGTGAAGGTGATCCGGGCGCCGACCGCCTGCGGGTTCCCGGCGCGGCCGCGCAACCGGACGACGAGCCCTGCGCGTTCGGCACCGAACATGCGAGGCTCGTCGTCGTTCCGCACGACGACGAAGTCGGCTCGCGCGGAGTCCCGTTGGAGCCGTGCGATTCCCTGGCCGTCGCCGGGGACGACGAATCCCGAGCGGGTCGGCTCGACGACTTCGAATCGACACCCGCCGAGGTTGCGCAACACCGCGCCCGCGCCGCCGTCGAACCGACCGGTTTCCGGCTCGGGCGCGAACGAGTTGTGGACGAGCAGGAGGTCGGGCAGCACATCGCCGTCGAGTTGCTCGATCGCGATCCCGTCGACGCTCGAGATCTGCGCTCGTCGCGGCAGCGGTCGGATCGCGAAGCGTCCGCCGAGGTTCTCGAGCACGACGTGCTCGAGGTGGTTCGCGAACAGGTCCTGGGACGACGCCAGTTGGTCCTGACCGTAGATCTCGGGCAGCGTCGCGCGTGCGAACGCCTGGAACGTCTGGAACTTCTCGCCGAGGAACGGCATCGCGCTCGTGCTGCAGCTCCTACCGCGCACCGGTAGCAGCCGATCTCCCTCGTACTTCGATTCGACGACATCGCGCACGCCGTCGTCGTCGAAGTCCTTCGCGAACAACCGCATCGGATGGTGTTCGTCGGCGTGGTACTTGGTGTTGAGGCCGAGGTTGCCGACCACGTAGTCGACGTCTCCGTCCGCGTCGAGGTCGGCGGCCGTGATCGAGTTCCACTGGCCATGGGCGTCGGCGAGCCCGACGCGGTCGGTCACATCCTCGAACGTGCCCTCGACGTTGCGCAGGACCCGCACCGGTTGCCATGTCGAGGCGATCCACAGGTCGGGCCAACCGTCGTCGTCGAAGTCGGACCACGTCGCGCTCGAGACGAGACCGAGCCGTGTGAACACCGGGTCGTCCACGGCGTGGAAGCGACCGCCCTCGTTGCGATACAGCGTGCTCGGTGCCGCCTCCGGGAAACGGCCACGAATCGCGTGCGAACCGATGAACACGTCGAGGTCGCCGTCGCGGTCGAAGTCGGCGACGGCGACGGCCGTGCTCGGGAATCGCCGCGTGGACGGGAGGTCGTCGACGCGCGCGAACCGGCCGTCGCCCAGGTTGTCGTAGATGCGGTCCGCGAGCAGCGCGCTGCCGGCGTCGGGCTCGATGCTGCCGCTCGCGACCAGCAGGTCGAGGTCGCCGTCCCCGTCGTGATCGAAGAACACCGCACCCATGTCCTCGCACTCCGCGTCCTGACGCCACGGGCCGTCGAGGATCTCGAACGTCCCGTCCGCGCGGGTCAGGGCGAGGGTTCCCGGCTGTCCCGCGGCGCCACCGATCCACAGGTCGTCGTTGCCGTCCCCGTCGACATCGCTGCAGGCGACGCCCGGTCCGAAGCGTGACAGGCGATGGGGCAGCAGTGGTTGGATCGCGTAGTCGTCGAAGTCACGCTCCACGTGGCGCGGAAGCCGGTTCGGTTCCGCGGTCAGCATCGTCGTGCCGTGGGCCGGCGCAGCCTCGGGTTCGTCGGGTTCACGGGCCGCGGGCTCGTAGAACGTGTAGTGCCGGTCGGACTCGAGGTCGCGGAACTCCTGAGTCCGGCCGCTCGGCCAGTCGATGCGGATCCGTTCGACGCGGCTCGTGTCGCCGAGGCCGAAGTGCTCGACACACTCCCCCGAACTCATGTAGCCGCGCGTCGGAATCACCATCCGAACCTGGCGCACGCCCGCTGCCTCGATCTCGATCCGACATCCGACGCCGAACGCGTTACTCTCGCTCCCGCGCAGCTCGACCAGGATCCGATGCGTCCGGTTCGTACGGTTCTCGAAGATGCTGGCCGGAGCGTTGGTGTTGTTGACGACGATGTCGAGGTCGCCGTCACGATCGAGATCGGCGATCGCGGCGCCGTTGGCGACGCTCGCTTCGTCGAGGCCCCAAGCACTGCCCACGTCCTCGAACGACCAGTTGCCGCGGTTGCGCCGCGCGACGTTGCGCTCGTCGACCCGCTCCAGCCCGCGGACGATGTCGAGTGCCGCGTCCTTGACGCCGGCGTTCCAGAGTCGCCGGAATTCGTCGTTCGCGTCGGGATCGTTGTCGAAGCTCGCCATCCCGTTGGTCGCGAAGAAGTCGACGAGGCCGTCCTCGTCGAGATCGGCGAATCGAACCGTCCAGGTCCAATCCGTGCTCGCGAGCCCGGTGAGACGGGCCGCCTCCAGGAACCGTCCCGTGCCCGTGTTGATGTACACCGCGTTGCGCATGTACTGCGGCGGATCCGCGTTCATCAAGAACCACCGCTTGTCGCCCATGTGGCCCATGAGCAGCTTCGACATGTAGTGACTGGTGCTCGACATGTCGGCGACGCAGAAGTCGAAGCGACCGTCGTTGTCGATGTCCCCGAAGTCGGCGCCCATGCCGAAGTACGCAGTGTGGGGAAGTGCTTCGCGCGTCACGTCCTCGAACGTCCCGTCGCCACGGTTGTGGAACAGCTTGTCGGGTGACTCGAGGTCGTTGGCGACGTACAGGTCCAGGTTGCCGTCGCCGTCGTAGTCCCACCAGGTCACGGACAACCCCTGGCCGAAGTGGGCGACACCCGCACTGTCGGTGACGTCGCGCCATTGTGCGTAGCCGTCGTTGCGGAACAGGATGTCCCGCTGGCCGGTCGGGAAGACCTGATCACCGATCGTGTAGAAGAACTCCTCGTACCCGTCGGGCACGACGATCTCGTCACCATCACGTTCGAAGCGAGGGTGTGGTGGGAACATCTCGTCGATCGTGACCTTGGTGTCGGCCGGCAGCGTGACTTCTCGCACGATCGGTTCGGGCAGCCGCGGACCGAACACACGGTTGGTCAGCAGGTACAGATCGAGATCGCCATCGTTGTCGTAGTCGGCGAACGAGGCGCCGGTGCTCGCGCGCGTGACCGAGAGTCCGATTCGGCCCGCGACCTCCCGGAACGTCCCGTCGCCCTCGTTGCGGTACAGCAGGTTCGGGGCCTCGGTGTTGCAGACGTACAGATCCAGGTCGTGATCCCCGTCGATGTCTGCGAACGTCGCGGCCGTTCCCCAGGCGTCGCCACCGTCCAAGCCGCCGGCGGACTCGGTCACGTCTTCGAACCGCAGCGGGGCGACCTGGCGGAACAGTCGGTTCGGTCCGTCCTGCGATACGAGGTAGAGATCGGGGAGTCCGTCCCGGTCGTAGTCACCGATCGCGACGCCGGCCCCGCTGTAGATGTAGGGGATGACGTTCTCCTTGCGCAGCCGGTTGGTGAAGTCGACCCCGGTCTCGACGGGGTCCAGTCGGCGGAACCGCGGTCCGTCCATGGCGGCGCGAGGTTTCAGTGGGGTCGAGGTATACCCTTGCCCAGGGGGTGCTTCGGGCTCGGACGAGCACCCGAACAGACCCAGGGCGAGCATGGCTACGGTCCGACGCATCGCCGCACTGTAGCGGCGCGGCCGCGTCTCCGTCACGCTGGGCATCCGATCCAGGTCGGCCGATTCGAGCGGTTTCGCAATCCCGCGATTCGCCCCGACCGGAAAAAGTACGGGAGTGGAGCACGCGCCTGGGGCGGTTTCCGACTAAGCTGCGTAGCGGCGGATTCTGACAGAGAGTGTGCACACCGCGCGCCCACCCCGCCCCAGGAAAGCGAACGATGGCTGACGGAACGATCAAGCGACTCACGGACAAAGGCTTTGGATTCATCGACACCGGTGAGGGGAAGGACGTGTTCTTCCACGTCTCCGGTCTCGTCGGCGTGACCTTCGACGAATTGCGCGAAGGGCAGCCGGTCGAATTCGAGATGGGCGACGGACCGAAGGGTCCGCGCGCCGAGAACGTCAAGCCGAAGGAATGACCTTCGGCGGCCGCGCGGCGCTTCGTCGCGAGGGCCGAAACCTGGCAGCTCGAGCTTGATCCATGCTCTGGGCGAGGATCGCCGAGCTGCCCCTTCGAGTAGACGAGATCTCCCTCGCTCCGCTCGATCTCCTGACCTCTTCGGGATGGACACGTCGTTCGACCGTCGTCCGCATTCGCGGCGACGGACTCGAAGGTCGAGGTGAGGACGTCTGCTACGAGGCCGACGACCAGCGTGCGTTCCGACGCGTGCGAGATCTCTCGGCGTTGGTCGGTGGCGGCACGTTCGTCGCGTTCCTCGAACGGCTGGACGGCATCGATCCGTTCCCGAAACCGCCGTCCCGCCAAGAGAATCGCAGCTATCGACGTTGGGCGTTCGAGAGCGCCGCGCTCGATCTCGCACTCCGTCAGTCGGAGCGTTCGCTCGCACAGCTCCTCGAGCGCGACGTGGCGCGCGTCGAGTTCGTGGCTTCGCTCGGGCTCGGCTCGCCGGCGACGACGGCGCCGCTCGAGGCGTGGCTCGCACGGGTTCCGTCGCTGCGCTTCAAGATCGACTTCGCCGAGGACTGGAACGAAGGCACGATCCGTGATCTCGCGCGACTCGGGTCTCGCATCGCCGTCGTCGACTTCAAGGCGCACTACCATGGTTCGTTCGA
>JAGQQZ010000475.1 GCA_020425915.1 Planctomycetota bacterium
CGATCCTCCGCCCGGTCCTCGAAGACGACCGCCCCCAAGTCCTCGTCAATCTGGTCGACCACCTCGGGTCCGGACCGAGCGAACCGTTCGCACGTTTCGTGACGCCGTTGCTCGAGCATCGCGATTCCCGGATCCGCCTCGCGACTCTGCGCGCGCTCTGCCTGCGCCTCGCGCCCGACCGGGCGGCCGAGTTCGCACTGCCGTTCCGAGACGACGCGCAGGCGGCGGATCTCCTCTGCGAGATCGCCGAACGTTCGCTCGACCCGAAGTTCGCGCCGGTCATGATCCGATTCCTGCGCGACCCCGACCTGCGCCTGCGTGCGCAGGCGGCGCTCGACTCGATCCGCTACTACCACGACGAGAAGGCGCGGTGGGAGCGCATCCTCACCGGCACCGGCCTGGGCACGAATTCCGCGGCCGAAGCCCTCGTGGACCAGGCGCGCGACGGCAAGACCGAGGCGATCCGCATCGCGGCGATCGCGTCGCTCGGCACGCTCGCGGTGCCCGAGACCCTGCCGGTGCTGATCCGGTTCATGCAGGACGACGATCCCGACATCGCGGCGGCGGCCAAGGCGGCGGTCGAACGGATCAACGCGCGCGAGCCGGCGCAGTCGAAGTAGGCAGGGATCGTCGGCGGCGCCGCCGTTTCGCGCGGCGCCGCCCGGATCGCGGGCGTGTGAGGGTCGGCGAAACCCGCCACGAAGATCTCCCTTGACACGCGCGCCCGTTCACACTTGGATGCGGGTCCCAACGGCTGGATTCCATACGCCCTAGCGTATGGAAAAGTCGGGAAATCGACCCGGTCGCAGGAACGTGCCCCTCTCCCTAAGTCATCCCAAGGAAGTGGAATGCATCGCGCGATCGTGGAATCGCTCGATTACTCCTAACCGAATTCATCGCTGACGACGTCCAATGAACTCGAGGCACAAAATCTCGCTCGGTGGCGGCGGCTACACGCTCTACGCCCCGCGATTTCCGCGCTTCCAGCACTACCCCGGCTTCGCCGACGAGGTGCTGATCTCGAACGTCCCCGTTCCGCGCCTCTACATGATCGCCGTCCTCGAGGACGGCAATCTGGTCGATCTCGCGCTGCAGAAGTCGGACTTCAAGAACGAGGTCCTGAACAACGAATATGGCGGCGTGCGCGGCCTCAAGATGCGCGAGCAGCGCTTCGTGACGACCGACGACCGCTTCGTCTGCAACATCGAGCTCGAGAACACGACCAAGAACGACCGTGAGCTCACGGTCGTGATGTGGGCGACGACCGACAGCGAGGGTGAACCCCCGTCGCTCGAGGGCGACAGCGTGCGGATCCGCCGCCAGATCGCGAACGGCGATACGCCGCCGATCCCGATCGAGCTCGTGTTCAGCAGCCCGGACTCGAAGGGTGCTCGCTGCCTGCGCGGCGAGTGGGCCGAGGACGGCAGCGACCGTCCGGACTTCGAGGAGACGCCGTGGTACGGGCTCGGTGAGTTCCCGACGCCGCCGGCGAAGCGCCCGATGGAGAAGCCGAGCCCGATCCATCCCGGGTCGGTCGCGTACGTCGGTGTGTTCCGAACCTACGCGGTCAAGGCGAACTCGAAGCTGTCGCACCGCTTCGAGGCGAACGTGATCTTCAAGGGCAAGGGCATCAACTACCGGCCGCGTCGTCCCGACCCGAAGGACGAGAACGGCTGGCTCGCGTTCCGTGACAAGGCGCCGAAGTTCACCTGCGAGTGGAAGGAACTCGAGCTCGTCGTCGAGAACCGACTGCGTGCGATCCACATGCTGCGTTGCCCGAACGGTGTCGGCTCGATCTCGAGTCCGAACATCATGCACGGCAACGGCGATCTCCACATCCCGAACGCTTACGCCGCCGCGTCCGCGTTGCGCGAAGTGCGTTGGCTCGCCGATCCGTCGATCGGCCGCGGCATCCTCAAGGGGTTCTTCGGCAACGTCCGTCAGAACGGGATGGTGCCGGGCAACCTGTTCATGACCTCGTTGACGAACCCCGGGTTCTTCCACGCCGACTGGGGTGGTGGATTCGAGGCGTTCGACGAGACGCACTCGGACAAGGCGACCAAGCGCGCGGTCATCATGGAGATGCAGCGCTACACGAAGTGGATCGCCAACAACCGGGACCCGGAGGGCAGCGGGCTCACGGACATCGTCAACCAGACCGAGTCGGGGCAGATGCTGTCGCGTCGCTTCACGGTCATCGACGACAAGTCCGACCGGTCGGACGAGTTCGAGGAGGAGTTCCGGATCAAGGGCATCGACGCGAGCGTGTTCCGCTATCGCCTCGTGAGCTACCTGCACCGGGTCGCGGAGGAGCTCCAGGAGAAGGCGATGGCGAATCGCTTCCTCGCCGCGAAGGAGGTCATCCAAGACGTCGTCCGCAAGCGCATGTGGGACGACAAGAACGGGATCTTCATGGACCTCGATCCGCGCTCGCGCCGCCGCACCGGCGTGAAGGCTGCGGTGGGCTTCTATCCGCTCGCGACGGACATCCCGACGCCCGCGCAGACCGAGAAGCTGCTCAAGACGCTGTCGAACCGGAAGGAGTTCTGGACCAAGTACCCGGTCCCGACACTCGCGATCTCCGATCCGCACTTCGACGCCGAAGGCCACTGGCGCGGCACGATCCGTGCGACGCCGTGGAACGGCCGCACGTGGCCGATGGCCAACTCGCAGATCCTCGAAGGCCTCGCCTACGTCGCCGAGCGCAGCAACAAGGTCGCACAACGGCTGTGCCGTGACCTGTTCAAGCGCACGATCGCGATGGTGTCGGGCGAACTCGAAGGCGTCGAGCACGCGACGATCACGCAGCACTACAACCCGCTGACGGGTCGTCCGATGCGTTCGACGGGACTCGATCTGCTGATGGACTCGTTCCTGATGGACAACGTGTTCCGCATCGGTTGCGGGATCGTCGTCCGGTTCGGTGAGATCCAAGATGATCCGGTCACGGATACGTTGCCGGACTTCAAGCTGCTCGGCGTGCCGGTCGGCAACAAGCGGTTCAACGTCGAGCGGAAGAACGGCAAGTTGAAGATCGGGCCGGCCTGATCGGCGGCGGGCCTCACTCGGGCTCGCA
>JAGQQZ010000476.1 GCA_020425915.1 Planctomycetota bacterium
GCTCGAGGTCCGTCCGCTCGGCTGCGGGCGATCGCTCGTGATCGGCACGTTCCACCTGGCCCGCTCGGCTCGCGCGGACGACCGCGGGATCTTCACGCTGCTCGTCGCCGACCACGACGGACGGATCCGGATCGAGCACGATCACAGCAGCGCGACGATCGACGACCGCTGAGTGATTCTCCCCGCTCAGTCGGCGTTCTCGCGTCGGGTTCGATGCGCGCGCCAGTCGCCATCTGGAACCAGCGGCTGCCCGGCGGCCTGGCGGAACAGATAGACGAAGGCGCGCCGCCCCGAAGCGAGTTCGACTTCCACGCGCTCGAACAAGTCGGGATGACCCTCGAACTCGTCGATCACGACGAGTTCCTCGCGCGTGACCTCGTACAACTCCCCGCGGACCACACCCTGAGCGCTGCGCACGAGGCCGGGATAGGAACCGGTGTCGACGAGTTCGTAGCCATCGACCCGAGCGTCGGGATCGAGCAACGGGGATGCCGAGAGGAATCGTTCGCTGCGCTCGCCACGCATCAGCGTGCCGTAGACGAACAGCGCGCTACGCTCGGCGCTCACGAGCCGAGCAACTCGCGACGGATGATCTTCCATCGCAGCGCCTGCAGGTGCGGCGATCGCACACCATGTCGGCTGTTCGGATAGAGCATCATCTCGAAGTCCTTGCCGGCCTTCTGCAGTTCGTCCGCGAAGCGGATCGTGTTCTGCAAGTGGACGTTGTCATCCATCGTCCCGTGGATCAGCACGAGGTATCCGTGCAGGTCCTTCGCCGCCGAGATGCACGACGCAGCGTCGTAGCCCTTCGGATTGCTCTGCGGCGTGTCCATGTACCGCTCGGTGTAGATCGTGTCGTAGAGCTGCCAGTCGTAGACGCCGGCGCCGGCGATCCCGAGCCGGAACAGCTTGCTGTGGGTCAACGCATACGCGGTCATCGTGCCGCCGTAGCTCCAACCGGTGATCCCGACCCGATCGGGGTCCGCCCATCTCTCTGCGAGCACCCAACGGATCGTGTCCTCGAGGTCCTTCATCTCCTGGACACAGAACTGCTTGTAGAGCTTCCCGACGACGACGTGTCCGGCATTGCTCGCCGTGCGAACGTTGACCTGCAGGATCGCGATACCCTGGTGCGCGAGGAACTGGTGCCAACTCGACACGCGCCAGGCGTTGCGGACCGACGGAGCGGCCGGACCGGAGTATGTGTCGATCCAGATCGGGTACGGGCCACCGCTCTCGTCGAACCCGAGCGGCTTGATCAGCGTCGCGTCGAGGGGGAACCCGTCACGCGCCTCGACCACATGGATCTCCTGCGGGCAGTAGTCGTACGCCGATTGCATCGGACCCGATTCGAGCGTCCGTAGAACACCGCCATCGCGATCGCAGATGCGCACGACCGGTGGCGTCGAGACGTTCGAATACTCGTCGACGAACATGCCACCGTCGTGATCGAGTTCGACTTGGTGCGTGCCACGTCCTTCGGTCAGCCGCACCTGCTCCGTGCCGTCGAGTCGGACGCGAAACACCTGCTGATCAGACGGATACTCGTCGCTCGCCTCGAACCAGACCAGACCCGACGCCTCGTCGAGCCGCAGGATCTCCCGCACGGGGAAGTTCCCGCGGGTGACTTGGGCGATCAACTTGCCGTCCGCGCCGTAGTGATAGAGGTGACGGTAGCCCGTTCGATCGCTCCACCACAGGAACGAACCGTCTGCAAGCCACTGCGGTTGACCGTGCACGTCGACCCAAGTCGGAGACTCCTCTCGGATCAGACGCTCGAGTTTCCCGGTCGCCGGATCGGCGTAGCAGAGCTCGAGCCAGGTCTGGATCCGGTCCTGGATCTGCACGACCGCCCTGTCGCCAGAGGGGTTCCACCCGACGCGGACGACGAGCAAGTCCTGCGGATACGAAGAGAGATCGACGGGCGTGACCGATCGATTCGCGAGGTTCGCGATGTGGAACGATGCGACCGGATTGGGATCTCCCGCCTTCGGGTAGTTCGAGATCTCCGCGACGACCCCTCGGTCGTCGCCGATCTTCGGACTCGGCACGTGGTCGATGACGGTGAACTCACGCACCGGTGATTCGTCCAGTGACAGGAACGCGACGTAGGCTCCGGTCGGACTCCACCAGTGCCCCTGAAAGTCGTACCGCCCGTAGATCTCCTCCTGATAGACCCAGTCGAGCACGCCATGGAACATCTCGGGGCTGCCGTCGCTCGTGACCGCCCACTCGTCCGAGGACGCGAGGTCCTGGACGACGAGGTTGTTGCCACGTGTGTAGGACACCTGCGTCCCGGTCGGACTGAGGTGTGCCTCGCGCTTGGGTGCTGGGTCCTCGGTGATCGCGACCGGCGGCTTGCCGGGCCGCTTGAGCATGACCTGGCCGGTGCGCGGGTCGATTCCGACATCGACCGATTCATCGGCTTCCTTCGCCGCGGCCTCGGCCGGGTTCGGCTCGACGACGTCCCAGGTCCGTGGATCGCGGATCCGAACCGCGACCTTCTCCGTCGACGGACCGGCCGACCGGACGCGTAGCAGCTTGCCCTCGGCGTCCCACTTGGCGGCTGGCGTCGGCACCGCGAACCGAACCTTGCGACCCATGACGTCGTCGAACGAGATCGCGCGCCGGGGAACGGACTGCGCCGCGACAGGTGCCGCAGCAAGGATCGATACGAGCGAGAGCCGGAGGGTCTTGTTCGGGAGCATCGGGGTTCTTCGCGTGAAAGTCGGGGCGGCGCATCCTATCGGAACGCCCTCGCAGAAGCCGCTCGGGCGGGCTAACTTGTGCCCCCTGCCCGGCGGTTCCCCAGGCCCGACGAAGAAGACTATGAGCGACACGAATCCCTACTCCCTCCACGGCTAGCATGCGGTCGACGACGCCAGCGCGGACGCGCGCGCGGCCTTCCTGAAGCGGACCTACGGTTGGCTCGCGATCGGAGTCACGGCCTGGTGCCTGACGATGGCTGCGATGCAGCAGATTCCCGCGCTCTACGAGTGGGGAGTCAGTCTGCACCGCAACTGGATCCTGCTCGCCGCGCTCC